>JANMWP010000478.1:0-10955 GCA_031394065.1 Chitinophagaceae bacterium | reverse complement strand
GATTTACCCGATGGCGTAAAGCCCGATGTACAGCCGCCTTACGGCCCTACCGGCGAAATTTACAGATATACATTAAAGAGTAACACAAAAAATATAAGGGAGCTAACTACCATTCAAAACTGGGTACTGGACCGTGCATTTAAAAGTGTACCCGGCGTGGCAGATGTAAATAGTTTTGGCGGCGAAGAAAAAACTTTTGAAGTAAGCGTTAATCCAGAACTGCTATCCAAATACAATTTATCGGCATTGGATGTTTATAATGCCATTGCAAAAAGCAATATAAATGTGGGTGGCGATGTTATTGAAAAAAATGGGCAGAGTTATATAGTACGGGGCATCGGTGTTTTAAAAAATATTGATGACATAAAAAATATTTTCATTGATAAAAAAAATGGCGTTGCCTTATTGGTAGGCAATGTGGCCGATGTAATAGAGAGCGGTAAACCACGTATGGGCAAGGTTTCCCGTGATATAAACCAGCCCGATGTCATTGAAGGCATTGTGGTAATGCGAAAAGGCGAAAACCCGAGCGAAGTATTGGAAAGGGTAAGGGATAAAGTAACAGACCTGAATGAAAATGTTTTACCCAAAGATGTAAAAATTGATACTTTTTACGACCGCACCAACCTGATGGATTTTGCACAGGAAACAGTACTGCACAATTTATTTGAAGGCATTGTATTGGTAACCTTGATTGTGCTGATATTTATGGCCGACTGGCGAACTACTGTAACAGTTGCCATTATCATTCCGCTTTCGTTATTATTTGCATTTATGTTGTTGCGGCTAAATGGCATGAGTGCAAACCTGTTATCGCTGGGTGCCATTGATTTCGGAATTATTATTGATGGCGCCGTAGTAATGGTAGAAGGTTTGTTTGTTGCGCTGGATTACCGGGCCCGGGAAGTGGGCATGGAAAAATTCAACAAGCTGGCAAAGCTGGGTTTGTTTAAAGCTACCGGCACCGAAATGGGTAAAGCCATCTTCTTTTCTAAGTTAATTATCCTTACATGCCTCATTCCCATTTTTGCTTTTCAAAAGGTAGAAGGTAAAATGTTTTCGCCGCTGGCTTATACTTTAGGGTTTGCATTGCTGGGTGCATTGTTGTTCACACTCACACTGGTACCGGCACTATCCAGCATTCTGTTACGCAAAAATGTAAAAGAAAAACACAATCCCGTTGTAGGCTTTTTTGAAAAGGGTGTAAGCAGATTACTGAATATTGTTTACCGCAATCAAAAGAAAAGTGTACTCATTGCTTTTGCAATCATGTTTGTGTGTTTTTTCTCTGCAAAGTTTCTTGGCAGCGAATTTTTGCCGGAACTGAACGAAGGCGCCTTATGGGTAGAAGCAGAATTACCCATGAGTGTTTCTTTAAATGAGGCTGACAGTGTTTCTCAAAAAATGATTGCAACCATTTCCGCATTTCCAGAGGTAAAACAGGTACTATCTCAAATTGGCAGAACCAATGATGGTACCGATCCTAAAGGTTTTTTTAATATCCAGATACAGGTTGATTTAAAAAACAAAAAAGACTGGAAAAGAAATATTACAGAAGATGCATTGATTGATGAGATGAATAAGAAACTGAACATCATTCCGGGTCTGGTATTAAATTATTCTCAACCCATCCGTGATAACGTAGAAGAAGCCGTGGCAGGTGTAAATGCAGCACTGGCAGTAAAAATATTTGGCGATGATTTTGAAACCCTGGATAGTTTAAGCAAGCAGGTACTGCATAATTTAGAAGGAATAAAAGGTGTGGAAGACCTGGGTATTTTAAAAAACCTGGGGCAGCCTGAATTCAGAATACAGCTTGATCAGCAAAAAATGGCACTGTATGGCATCAATACAGCCGATGCCAATGCCGCTATAGAAATGGCAATCGGCGGTAAAGCAGCTACAGAGCTTTACGAAGGCGAAAGAAAATTCGATATCAGGGTGCGATATCAAAAAGATTACAGAAATACGCAGGATGCTATTGAACTGATAATGATACCTACCGATGATGGTGCAAAAATTCCGCTGAAAGAAATTGCAACGATGCAAACCCTTACTGGGCCTGCATTTATTTACCGGGATAATAACATGCGATACATTGCTGTAAAATTTTCTGTAAGGGATAGAGATTTAGGAAGCACCATTGCCGAGGCACAGCAAAAAGTAAATAAAGCGGTGCAATTACCACGTGGTTACTCAGCTACCTGGAATGGAGAGTTTGAAAATCAGCAACGGGCAAACGGCACGCTGGCAAGAGTTGTACCCATTTGTTTGCTCCTGGTATTTATTATTTTATTCATCACATTTGGCAATGTAAAAGATGCCCTGCTTACCATTGCCAATGTACCCTTTGCATTAATCGGCGGCATACTGGCGTTGCTTTTTACCGGTATGAATTTCAGCATCAGTGCAGGCATAGGTTTTATTGCATTGTTTGGTGTGTGTATTCAAAACGGCGTTATTCTTATAAGCGTATTCAGAAAAAATTTGGAAAATAAAATGCCTCTGGAAGATGCAATAAAAAAAGGTGTGATAAGTCGTGTACGTCCGGTTGTAATGACGGCGCTAATGGCAGCTATTGGCTTGTTTCCGGCTGCAATAGCAACCGGTATTGGCAGCGAAACACAAAAGCCTTTGGCAAGGGTTGTTATTGGTGGCCTGGCAACATCCACGATGCTCACACTGCTTATTTTACCGGTTATGTATGCATTAGCGTACAAATTTATGCACCGCAGAGAAAATAGAAAATTACTCAGAAAAACAGGATTGGTAAGTAAAGTATAAAAACAAATAAAGGTTTTGGTGGACTGATTTAATAAAAGGAATTTACAGCAGCGTTTTTTAATAATCAGCCAATCCATAACTAAATGATATAACATTAATTAAAACTTAAAACACTTAAACTGATTATTAAATGAAATTAATTTATTTTATTTTGGCTTTATCCAGTATCACTGCTGTTAAAGCCCAGCAAACTGCAACTGTGCTTCAAAGCGACTCATTGCTGCAAACGCAAAAACCAAAACCATTTACCGGTTTTGATAGAATCAAAGAAAAAAGCAAAAAGATTAAATCTTTATTCATTCCCGCAGGTTTAATTGCTTATGGCTTCATTGCCATAGAAAATGACGGGTTAAAAAAATTAGACAACAATACGAAGCTGGAAATACAGGAAGATCATCCTGCCTTTATTACCAAAGTAGATAATTACCTGCAGTATTCGCCGGCATTAGCAGTGTATGGGTTAAATGCTTTGGGTATAAAAGGAAAAAATAATTTCCGTGACCGTACAATCATTTATGGTTTATCAACAATCATTTCTTCAGCCATTGTTTTGCCTGTAAAAAAGATAACCAAATTACAAAGGCCCGATGGCTCTGGTTTCAATTCTTTCCCTTCGGGCCATACCACCACTGCTTTTGCAGCGGCAGAATTTTTACGGATGGAGTATAAAGATGTGTCGCCCTGGTATGGTATTGCCGGATATACTGTTGCAGCAGCAACAGGTGCTTTAAGGTTATATAATAATAAGCATTGGGTAAGTGATGTGGTTGCCGGTGCTGGTTTTGGAATCCTTTCAACCAAACTTGCTTACTGGATTTATCCTTCCATTAAAAGAAAGTTTTTTAAAAATAAACCGATGAACACCATGGTAATGCCTTATTATCAAAGTGGTGGCGGGGGCCTTGCCATGGTTTATCATTTTTAAAAAATAAATCATTAACAAATAAATACTGCTTCATGTTATATAAAAAAATAGTTTTCATTTTTTTTACACTCTGTTTTTCCTCGTCATCCTTTTCGCAGGTATTGGTTTTAGATTCTGCTAAAAACATAAATAGTATCGTTGCTGATACAATTAAAACAAAACCCAAACAAAAAGAATACAATGTTGGTAATGGTAAAATATTCGTTTATCAAAAACCCAGGATCTTCAGTTTTTTAACAAAACTTCCAAAAGATGCAGCTGGTATTGGCACCACAATTTTTCAGAGAAAAAGTATAAAACCCCTGCTTTTTATAGCGGGCACAACTGCGTTATTAATGCTTAATGATGAATCCATCAGTCAGGGAGTAAGCATTTTTTCTGATAAAATACATTTAAGACCTGAAGAAAGCTACAAAGATATTCTCAGCCTTAAATTCGGAAACATCAGCACCAGTTTATTAAAAGCCCCGCAAAATATAAACACGGCTTTGTACCAGTTTGGCCAGGGGTTTCCCAGTTTATTAATAGGAGCGGGTTTGTTTACCTATGGTAAAATATATAAAGATTACAGGGCAATAAGCACGGCAAGCCAGTTAACAGAAACATTTATCTTAATGGGTGTTGGTACACAATTGTTAAAAAGGATAACGGGCAGGCAAAGCCCAAGTGAAACAGCTAATTTAGACGGGGCCTGGCAACCCTTCCCTTCATTTAAAAACTTTCAGCATCATACCCCTTCTTACGATGCTTTTCCATCCGGTCATTTAGCAACATTAATGAGTACAGTTACCGTTCTTGCAGATAATTATCCTGAGTACAGGTGGATAAAACCCATTGGCTATTCAATGATTGGCCTTGTAGGTTATTCGATGATTAACAACAGGGTGCATTGGGCAAGCGATTATCCACTGGCATTGGCACTTGGATATTTATGTGCAAAGCAGGTTGTTAAAAACAACAGACGGGTTGTGAAAACATCCCTGTCAAGACATAAGAAAGCAACATTATCTTATACTGTTAATTATGTAAATGGGAGGGTAATGCCAGGAGTGGTTTATAAGTTTTAATAACTTTCTTATAAATACTATTCTAATTCTTGTCTTGCATATAGAGATAGTGTTACTCACTTTCCAACTTTCCGAAACCTACAAATTGTAGCCTCCAAAGAATGTAATTGTGGCCTTTAAATCTTGTTCAAAATAGTTCGACAATTCGCCGCTTTTCTCCACAAATTTAATCCTGCACCAGCAGGATTTTTTGTTTGTGGTTCTTAATTAATTTATCATAAAAATTTAAAACTTCGGGCACCTTACCGCATCCTTTGTACTATTATCTTTATTATTGAAATTCTGATAACCTAAGGCAAGTTCAAATCCGCCGCGGCCATAACTGGCATTTCTTAATTGCGAAGTATTAGCATCGTAGCTAAAAGAAACAGCCATGTGGCCAATATCAAGTTTTACAACCGGTATCAATGCATCTTTTACACGGTACATAGTGCCAACATGCAGAACATAGCGTGGATCTTCAGGATCACCCAGCCGGTAGCTGTAAAGGAAGCCTGCAACGGTTTCCTGGTAACTATCCTGTTTGCTATAGTCGCCGTAAATAGTAAAATAAGATTCTTCACTCACATTCATTCTTATACCCAATGAGCCAACCCATTTAGGTTTCATTTCCAGATCAATATTGCCATAAAAAGAAACTTTATTCGATTTATTAAAATGATGATAAGCAAGCCCTGCATAAATATTGTTGTTTTCATTTTCGCCAAGTTGTGTATTAAAACTCATGCCTACACTGGCATCCAGGTATGAGTAAGAAGTTTTACTGAAATTTTCTCCATTATTTAAATTAGGGTCGTATTCGTTTCCATTGTACTGACTGTTTGTTGTCATTTTACTTTGGTCAATTCTTCTTTGAACCAAACCACCCATAAAACCAAGTGACAGGTACATATTTCTATCGGAGCTTAAAGACTTTTGATAATTTAATACCGGTAATAAATGTGTTGATGTAAGTGCGATGGTACCGGCCTTATCATACAAAACCTGTCCGCCAATGGTAATAAAATCATCACCTCTGCCGATTGGTTTTTTAAATTCAATATTAAAAGATCCGGTGCGGTAAGCATCTGTAATATTATTCCATTGGCTGCGGTAAACCATTTGTGCACGTATATCGCCTTTAAAAATTCCAGCTAATGATGGGTTTCTTAATAAAGGCGTTTCAAAAAATTGGGAGAAATGAATATCCTGTGCATTGGCAGTTACAGCGCATAGCAATATCATCGCTGCTGTTTGAAAAATGATATGTTTTAAATTTGTTTTCATGCGGTACGGTATTAATTTTTTCTTCGTCTCAATTTCAGGGTTTAATTTTTTATCTCAGCAATGCAATATTTCCGTTTAAAATGATTGAAGTATTGTTTTCGCAAAGCACTTCAGCTGTATAAACAAATACATCGCTGTTTACTTTTTTACCTTTTACAGTGCCATCCCAGCCTGCTGTTGGGTCATTTGGTGAAAAATTCACTTTCTCAAAAACAACTTCGCCCCAGCGGTTGAAAATACGTAAAAGTTTTATGGTGAATATGCCTGAGCCTCTTGGATAAAAAACATCATTGGTACCGCTGCCATTTGGCGAAAAAGTATTTGGTATAAAAATATTGGCACCATCGCACAGCACATACACCATAATTTTATCGGTTGTTTTACAACCTCCCGGGTTTCTGACTTCAACGGTATATTCTGTTGTTGCTTTTGGTTGTACTGTTACGGATGGTGCATTGCTGTAAAGAATTCCGGGAGCGGTTAACCAATAAGTATTGGTAACATCGGGCGAAATGGTTGGCGTAATGGTTAATGGCGGGGCACCGTTTTTCAACGTTATATCTTTTCCTGCATCTACCTGCGGTATTGGGTAAACTTTAATAGTTGTATAACCGGTATCTTTAAAACATCCGTAAGCATCACTGCCAATTACGCGGTACCTGGTAGTAAATTTTGGACTGGCAAGCGGCAATGCCGATGCAATATTATTTAAACCCGATGATGGAGACCATTCATAACTATTGGCACCCGATGCAAATAATCTTACCGAGCTGCCAATACAAATTGTATCATCCCGTTTGTTATCCATAACAAATGGTTGTATAACGGTTACGTTCAGCGAATCTATATTGCTGCATCCATAAATTGACGAACCGGTTACCAGGTATTTTTGATTAAAGTTGGGCGAGGCAATTGGGTTGGAACAGTTTGTACAACTTAATCCCAGCGCAGGGCTCCATACATAAGTAGCACCGCCTGATGCACTCAGTTGTGCAGGGGAGCCTCTGCAAATCTGCACATCGGCAATGGCATTAATAACGGGTATCGGGTAAACCTCAAAACTTTTTACCACAGTATCTTTACAACCTGTACTGTTGGTTGCAATCAGTTGTACATTATATACCTGTGCTGTTGTATAAATTTGTTGTGGAGGATTTTGCAGCGTTGAGGTATTCCCATTTCCTAAAACCCAGTTCCATGTAATAGCTGAAGAATCCGGTACAACTAAAGTTGCATTAAAATTGGCAGATACCGGAGTACAACCATTCAATGCATTTGTAAAACCGGCCTGTGGCGATGCAACAATTTTTACCGGTACAGGTAATGTTGTGGTATCGCGGCAGCCGCGGTTGGTTACTACAATTAATTGAGGAAAGTACTGCCCAACTGCTGCATAAAAATGCGACGGATTTTGTAATGCAGATGTGCCGCCATCACCAAAATTCCAGGCATAAACAGCAGATAAATCATTGATTATTGAAGAGTCTGAAAATTGTATCAGGCCCAGATCGCAGCGTGGCAGGCCATCATATCCAAAATTGGTTTTTACGCCATACACATTAATGGTATCAACTCCTTCAACAGGTACCTGGCATCCGCCAGAATCTACCAATATCATTTTAGGTAAATATGCACCGGGTAAAGTATAGGTATAAGAAATTGCTGAATCAGTTGTATTCACTATTGATCCATCATTAAAATCCCAGATGAATGAAGGGTTATCGGGTGTTGTTGCAATAAAGTTTACGGTAAGCGGGCTGCAACCATTTAATGGACTGTAAGAAAAAGATCCAATCGGCCCCCGTACAATTATCTGTTGTACAACCGAATCAAAACAATTATTGCCCGGCCCGGTTACAAATAATTTTGATAAATAAATACCTGGCGTATTATAAATATGAATTGGATTGGGCGAGTTGGAAGTACTGCCATCACCAAAATCCCAGGTTACATCATAACTGTTTGCAGATGTATTGGTAAAGTTTGCAATTAAAGGCGGACAGGTACTTAGTGTATCTGAAACTGTAAAACTTGCGTGTGGCGGTGCAACATGAATAATTTGATTCACCGAATCCTGGCAACCATATTGATCGGTAATTAATAAGGTTACTGTATAATTTCCTTCGGTTGAATAATTGTGAACAGGGCTGATTGATGTATCAGTTGCGCCATCTCCAAAATGCCATAAATAAGTAAGATTGGGACCTGTTGATGAATTGGTAAAAGTGATATCAATCATGGGGCAAACAATACTGTCTGATTTCGTGAAAGCAGCCGTGGGATGGGATATGACGATTGTTTGTGTATTGATTGTACTGTCTGTACAACCCACAACATCAAATATTTTTAAAGTAACATTATAAGAGCCCGATACTGAATAGAAATGTGTAAACGGTGGTGCTGTAAAAGTTTGAACGGTTCCATCTCCAAAATTCCAAACCCAGCTTGTAATTGGGTGTATGCCATCATTGGTTGAAGTGTCGATAAAAGTTACTGTATTGTTCAGGCAACTGCCTCCGTTAGGAATGCTAAAACCGGCTGTTGGGCCATTGATGCGTATGTATGCAATTTTTATCAGTGTGTCTTTACAGCCCGATAAATCAGTAATAATTAACCGTACTGTAAATAATCCGGCATTAATATAAATATGTGTTACAGTTGCACCGGTATCGCTCATACCATCGCCAAAATCCCAATCAAAATTTGTAATGGTGCCGGGTGTGTTTCCAATTGCATTAAATGTGGTGGAAGTGTTGCGGCATATCACTGTATCGGTTGCAGTAAAATTTGCATCCTCATCAACAATTCGTATGGTTTGTGTAAATGTATCATCGCAACCGGTGGCATAATTAATGACGACTAATTGAATGGTATAGGTTCCCGTATCGGCATAAGTATGTACATTATGTTGTGTTGTTGATGTAATGCCATCACCAAAATTCCAATGCCATTCATCGGGGCCAATGGAATGATCTGTAAAAGTGATGGTTAGTGGTGCTGTACAATCAAAAACCGATGCAAAATTTGCAATAGGGGCCTTTATATGAACATAGTCTGTTAACACCAATGTATCTGCACAGTTATTATTCCATACTATTAAACGGATGGTAAAAAAGCCGGTGTCTTCATAATGATGAGCCGGGTTTTGAACTGTTGATGTTGCACCATCGCCAAAATCCCATAACCATCTGTCAACATTTCCGGTTGACAAGTCTAAAAAATTTACATCAACCTTGGCACAAACATCCCTGGGGTTTGCCGAAAAATTTGCTGTTGGTTTATCATCAGCAACAATACCTGCAGTTACTAAAACGGTATCGGTACAGCCGCCAAGTGTGGTTACAATTAATTTAATATTGTACGAGCCGGTATTATATGTGTTTGTTGGATTTGGTAAGGTTGAAGTGGTACCATCTCCTAAATCCCAAAAATAACTTACCACCGGGTCGGGCGAATTTACGGTTGATGAAAAAGTCCAGGTAAGTGGCGCACAATTACTTTGGGGTAAGTTGAGGATGCTGGCATCCGGTGCTAATATTTTTACATAATCATTCAATATTAACGAGTCGCTGCAACCCACAAAATTGGTTACAATCAATTTTACATGAAATGAACCGTAAGCTGTGTAAGTATGCGATGGGTTTTGTACTGAAGAAGTATTGCCATCTCCAAAATCCCAAAAATAGTTAGCAGGAGCAGTACTGCTGTTTGTAAAGTTTACAGTTAAAGGAGGTTTACAGGCATTTCTGTTTATTGCAGAAAAAGCTGCAGTTGGTTTTGGAAAAACATTGATGGTGGTTGTTATAGAATCGGCACAGGCACCCAAATGGGCAACCAGTTTAATGGTATAAATTCCGGTTGCTGTATAAGTTTTTGTTGGATTGAGCACTGTTGAATTGGTACCATCTCCAAAATCCCAAAACACTGATGTTGGTACAGGTGTTGAAGTATTTGTAAAATTCACCGCATCATTAATACAGGTACTTGCAGGGCTATTAAAGCCTGCACGTAAAAAATTAATAACAACCGCATTGGGCCTTGTAAGGGTGGTGATGCAGCCTGTACTGCTGCTCACTGTTAATCTTACAGTAAAGTTACCTTGTATAGTATAAGTATGAGATGGGTTTTGTAAAGTAGAAGTACCGCCATCGCCAAAATCCCAGGCATAGGATAAGGTACCCGAACCGGATGATGTATTGGTAAAAACAATGGTTACCGGCAGACTGCAGCCTGTGGGTGTTGTATTTGTAAAAGCGGCAATTACACCATTACTGGCGTGTATGTAATTATTTTTGGATAATGTTTTTGAACAGCCTGATACGGTTGTAACACGCAGGGTAACATTATAATTTCCTGCCGATGTGTAGATGTGCACAGGATTTTTTACAGTACCTGTAGTACCATCACCAAAATCCCATAACCAGGCAGTAATGGAAGAACCAGCTGCAGTACTTAAGTCGGTAAACTGAACAGTTAAAGGAACACAACCGGATAAAGGTGTTGCCGAAAAATTTACAACCGGAATTGGAAAAATATTGATGTACTGCGTTCTGGTTAATGAATCAAAATTTCCCAATCCATCCTGAACAACAAGTTTTATAGTGTATTGCCCAGGTGTAAAATAGGTGGCTGAAGGGTTTTGTAAAAAAGAAATGGTTCCGTTACCCAAATCCCATCTCCAGTATATGGGGTTACCTGCAGAAAGATCGTTGAAATTTACTATTTGAGGCGAACAACCCGAAGTTGGGGATGCAGAAAAATTTGCCGTTAGCTGGCCTTTACTGCTGAAACTGAACAAAATAAATAAAATAAATAAGATAAAACATTGCCTTAGTAATGCTTTGGTAGACATAGGCATGGCACTGTAGGTTTTTATGAATTATGGATAAATGGATAAAATCTGGCATTTCAGC
>JANMWP010000454.1:0-2884 GCA_031394065.1 Chitinophagaceae bacterium | reverse complement strand
AAATTTTATAATTTAGCAGCTGATTAAAACATCATTTATATGAAAAAGCTAACAGTTTTATTGGTATTGTCAATTTGTTTTTTAATAACAAAGGCCCAAAAAGTAAAAACAACCAGTGGAAATGAAGACATTTTAAAATCTGAAACCACTATTAATATTGAGTTTAATTACGATAATTTAAGTGTAGGCAAGTTTAAAAGTGAGCAGGAATATATTAAAGCTAAAACCGAAGAGTATAATAAAAAAGAATCCGGTAAGGGAGATACCTGGGCTGCAAGTTGGGCAAATGACAAGCAATCGAGATTTGAGCCTAAGTTTATCGAACTTTTTAAGATCAACAGCGGCATGAGTGTATTGACTGATGCAAAATACACGCTGATATTTAAAACTTTATCAATTGAACCGGGTTATAATATTGGTATAAGCCGTAAAAATGCTGAAATTGATGCCGAGGTATGGATTGTGGAAACTGCCAACAAAAGCAATAAAGTGGCAACATTCACCATAAATAATGTACCGGGCGGCACTGCTTTTGGGTACGACTTTGATACAGGCCTGCGCATTTCTGAAGCATACGCCAACAGTGGTAAAAAACTGGCTAAATACCTTAAATAACAGCAGTTACATATATCTTTGCTAAGGCTTCTTTTCCAGAAGCCTTTATTTTTTAATAAACCCATAGAAAAATGAAAAAAATGAAACCCTGTTTAGCCACTGCCGGCATTTTATTATTCTCTTTAACAGCGTTTGCACAGGAGGTTGATTTAACTAAAGGCGATCTTTCTATATTAAAAGGCGTAAGCTCTATTAATATTGAATTGACTTATGAAAAAATGGCCATTGGCGATTTTAATAAAGAGGCAGATTACATTAAAAAGAGAAGGGACGAATTAAATGCTAAAGAGCCCGGATCGGGAGATACTTGGGCGATTAGATGGGAAGAAGACAAAAAGAAAAAGTTTGTAGAGAAATTTGCTCTTGGATTTACAAACCTGAGTAATATGACCGTGGATAGCAATGCAAAATACACCCTCATCTTTAATACCAGAGCACTGGAGCCGGGTTACCAGGTAGGTATTTCTAAAAAAAATGCAGGAGTTGATGGCAATGTTACTATTGTTGAAACGGAAAAAAGAGATAAAAAACTGATTATACTTTATGTAGAAAGGGCCCCCGACAGCAAATGGCGTGGCGCCGCTTTTGATGCAGGATCGAGGATTGCAGATGCCTATTACCTGGATGGCCAAAAAGTTGGCAAGTTTATCATAAAGAATACGAAATAGTTTTTTACCATTATTATTAAAAAAATAAAAACGTACCTCATGAAATATTTATTCCTGGCTGCAATCAGCCTGTTCTCTACTTTATCAAACGCTCAAAGTAAAAAATTTACTTTTAAACTGGGTACCGAGTATGAACTGCCCCGCAAAGCAGAAGACCTGTCTTTTTTTGGAAACGATAAAGACGGCATTATAAACATGGGGCTAAAAAAAGAAGAATTAACCATTTTAAGGTTTGATCCTAAAACCCTGGCCCAATCAACAGAAAAAACAATTCAGTTACCCGAAATGACCAAAAATTTTAACAGCGAAACCGTTGTTGATTTTGGCGGAAATTATTACTGGATGCACAGCGATTGGGATAAATCTGCTGAAATCGAATCGCTGTTCTATGATAAGATTGATGTAGTCTCCGGAAAAATTACCGAATCAAATAAAAAATTATTTGAAGCCGGCAGAATCAGTGGTAACGGCGCAGCCATGATTGGTTTTTACCGGTATAAAATGACTGACAAATACGATTTTAATTACGATGCAGATCATACAAAACTATTAGTAAGCTACCGGCTTGCACCAGAAGAAAGGAATGATAAAAAAAGTTACGATAAGATAGGCTTCTACGTTTATGATCAGAATATGAATAAGATCTGGAATAATGAATTTACCATGCCTTATACAGAACAGATAATGGACAATATTGATTTTTCGGTTGATTCAAAAGGCAATGCCTATATGCTTGCCAAAGTGTACGATTCGGAAAAAAGAAAAGAAGTAGATAAAGAAACGGGAGCAGCCGCCTATCATTACGAAGTTTTAAAATTTATGAACGGCAATAAAAAAATCATCAACACAACTATTACTATTGGTGATTATTTTATTAAGGCAGCATCGCTTATTGAGAATACAGAACACGATATGGTGATTGCCTGTACCTACAGCAAAAAAGCAAAAAGCAATGGAACAGATGGCGTTTTCCTCGCCCTGATGGACCAGGCTGGTAAAATTAATAAATATAAAAACGGGTATTATGAATTCCCTTTGGCCGAACTTGAAAAATTTGAATCGGCACGCAGTAAAAGACAAATGGAAAGAAAGAAAGATTATGAAGCGCCCAATTTAAGTGTAAGGAATATTGTTGTGGAAGCCGATGGCAGTTTATTTATTGCCCTGGAGGAATATTATGTTGTTACCACCACTACTTATGATTCCAGGGGAGGTTCCCATACCACCACCACTTACTATTACGAAGATATGTTAGGTGCAAAAATAAGCAAGGCAGGAAATTTTGAATGGTTAAGAAAAATTCCGAAAAAACAAGTTGGAGGCAGGGGCCGCGGCACTATGAGTTTTAAATTAGTTAGCGATGAAACCGGTTATTATTTTTTGTATTTAGACAATAAAAAAAATATGGACCTGGCAGAAGATGAAGTTCCCAAAAACCATATTGATGGTTTTGGCGGCCAGGTTGTGGTTGCTAAAATTGACAATGCCGGTGCAATTTCAAAAGAATTGGTTTTTGATACCAGGGAAGAAGAGGTTATGCTTTTTCCTTCTCAATTTACAAGAATAAACAGGAACCAGTATATTGGCAGGGCAAAGATGAA
>JANMWP010000205.1:0-1624 GCA_031394065.1 Chitinophagaceae bacterium | reverse complement strand
TTATAATTATTCTCTTCCAAAAAATTTAACGCATTTTTTGTTTCCAGTCCGCCCAGGCGTTTTTGAATACGAAGAATTGCTTCTTTTAAAGTCTCCTTTTTTTGCTTTCCGTAATCTTCAGTTATATAATCCAGTCTTGCTTCAAAAGGGATATCCATAAATGAAACAGGCGACTTACGCATTGTGTACCAAAGCGGCATGGGTATTTGCAGGTTGCCTATGCGTTGGCTTTCGTCTTCGAGAAAAATACAACCCCCTAACCCCCTGAAGGGGGAACTGGGGTCTGAATTTTCATGCAGCTTTTCTGCCAAAAGGTTTTCAAACATTTCCTGTCCGGGTTGTGGCATATTTTCAATTGCACCAAAAGCCGAACCTTTATGGCTGGCCAATCCTTCCAGGTCAATAATTGTTTTGCCCTGGTTTTCTAATTCGTGCAGTAACAAAGTTTTTCCGCTGCCGGTAAAACCACCAATAATATTAAAGTCGTAATCCTTTTCAAATTGTGCAAGCACCCAGTTGCGGTAAGCTTTGTAACCGCCTGCCAGCAAATAAACTTTAAAGCCATACATATCTAAAAGCCATGCTACGGCTGCACTACGCATACCGCCACGCCAGCAGTGTACGAGTAAAGAGTTCGGAGTTTGGAGTTCAGAGTTAAGGGCATTCTTTGCTCCTGACTTATTACTCTTAACTAAAGACTCTGCTTCTTCAACAATTGCTTTCATCTTCACGCCAAAATATTCTAAACCAATTTTAATCGCTGCTTCCCGGCTTTGTTGTTTGTAGGCGGTGCCAACCTGTTTTCTTTCTTCATCGGTAAATAAAGGTAAGTTGTGTGCTGTTGGTATATGTGCATGAGCATATTCACCGGGGCTGCGAACATCCAAAACAGGAAATTGCTTTGCAAGCGATAAGAATTCTTCTATGGTTATTTTTTGTATCGGCATTTTATATCCCACTAAGTTACATAAAGAAAAAGCTGCCGAAAAGATAGGCAGCTTTTAATTTTTAATTCTTAACTTTTAATTTTTATCCATTCATACTCGTCAAAAACTCCGCATTGTCTTTTGTTCCCTTCATGTTTTTCAATAACGTATTGATCGCTTCTTCAGGATTCATATCGGCCATATGCTTGCGCAATACCCACATGCGCTGGAAGGTATCTTTATCCAGCAACAAATCATCTCGCCTGGTAGATGAAGCAACAATATCAATGGCAGGATAAATTCTCCTGTTCGATAATTTACGCTCCAGCTGCAGTTCCATATTACCGGTTCCTTTAAATTCTTCAAAAATAACTTCATCCATTTTACTGCCGGTATCAACCAGTGCAGTAGCAATGATGGTCAGCGATCCGCCATTTTCAATTTTACGTGCCGCACCAAAAAACTGTTTTGGTTTTTGCATGGCATTGGCTTCTACACCACCGCTTAATACTTTACCGCTTGATGGGGCAACTGTATTGTGTGCCCTTGCCAAACGGGTGATTGAATCAAGCAATATCACCACATCGTGGCCACACTCAACCAGGCGTTTTGCTTTTTGTAATGCCATAGTACTAACACGAACGTGCTTTTCAGCAGGCTCATCAAAGGTTGATGCAATAACTTCTGCCTTAACACTG
>JANMWP010000442.1:0-10386 GCA_031394065.1 Chitinophagaceae bacterium | reverse complement strand
GATCAGCTGGCGGGCTTGCTGTTTCCGCTGCGTGGAATTTCGAAAATAATGTAGCAACTTCGGTATTAGGCGCCAGCCTTGCCGCTGCCGGAGATGTGAACGGGGATGGTTATGGCGACTTCATTATCGGGGCTCAGCAATACAGTGGCGG
Organism: Chitinophagaceae bacterium; assembly: GCA_031394065.1. Classification (GTDB taxonomy): domain Bacteria; phylum Bacteroidota; class Bacteroidia; order Chitinophagales; family Chitinophagaceae; genus Ferruginibacter. The sequence goes on along the minus strand of JANMWP010000442.1, from coordinate 10,235 downwards.
GCAAGCTAACGAAGGGAAGGTTTATGTTTTTTATGGAACATCCACGATACCCGCTGCCACAGCTAATTGGTCTGTTGAAAGTAATCAGATTGGAGCATTTTATGGAGTCTCGGTTGCAAGCCTGGGTGATGTAAATGGAGATGGGTATAGTGATATTATTGTGGGAGCGCATACTTATAATAACGTGCTTGCAGGCGAAGGCCAGGCTTTTGCTTATTATGGTTCTGCTACCGGCCTGTCCCTCACCCCAAACTGGACTGCCAGGGGAGGCCAGGTAAATGCACAATTTGGTATTTCAGTTGCTTCTGCCGGTGACGTGAACGGGGATGGGTTCAGCGATGCAATAGTTGGTGCCCTTAAGTATAATAACGGAACAGTTAATGAAGGTGCCGCCTTTGTTTATTACGGTTCTTTAACAGGGCTTTCACTCACGGCCAATTGGACCGGAGATAATAATATAGCCAATACATATTTTGCTTATAGCGTAAGTTCAGCGGGCGATGTAAATGGTGATGGATACTCTGATGTATTGATCGGTGCAAGATATTTTTCTAATGGTCAGACAGACGAAGGAGCCCTGTATGCATACTACGGCTCATCCTCCGGTTTACCGGTAACCAGTAGCTGGTTTGTTGAAGGTAATATTGCCGGTACACTGTTCGGGAACTCCGTGGCATCTGCAGGAGATGTAAATGGTGATGGCTATAGCGATGTGATTGCCGGTGCCCCATATTATATTGACCCTAGCAGGAATGGTGCTGCCTTTGTTTATTATGGCAATAACAATACGGGGTTACGCCACAATCTTAAGCTGTACAATACTGATCTAACCACACCAATAAACAGAAGTAATATACTTGTACCAAACTTATTTGGCGCAGGCCTGTTTTCAAAATCACCTTTAGGCAGGACAAAAGGCAAATTAGTATGGGAAGTAAAACAACAGGGGCAATCATTTAGCGGCAATCCCATTACAAACAGTACGGCTTACTTAGCTAAACAACCTTCATTTACTGATCTTGGCATTGCAGGCACTGAACTGAAATATAATGTACAAAAAGTGGGGCGGCAAAATAAAATAAGAGTAAGGGTAGAGTATGATAAAGCCACTGCCATAACCGGCCAGCTTTACGGACCATGGCGCTACCCGGCTGCTTATTTACTAGGGATACATGGCATGAGTTCTATTCCATTACCCGTAAAATTAACCTCCTTTACAGGTGCACTGATAGCTGATAAAGTAAAACTGCAATGGCAATCATCTGATGATGTAAATGTGTTGACCTATCAAATTGAACGCAGCAGCGATAACAGAAACTTTACGGCAATTGGCAGTATTAATTCGCTTCATCAAAACAGCAAGACTTATAATTTTACAGATAACCAACCCTTAAAAGGAACGTCCTGGTATCGCCTTAAAATTATGGATGAATACAACCGCATAAATTATTCAGGGACCATTGTAATTAAAAATAATGATGATGGGGTATCAATTTATCCCACAGTGATCAGCAAGGGGGAGCCAATAAACCTGCAGTTTAAAAACAATGTTACCGGTGCTTTGGAAATTCAGGTGATTAATAGTGGTGGAGCTGTTGTATTTAAAAAACCAATGACAACTAATGGCAATAACCTGGTTGTAGAGTTTCCTTCATTGTCTTCGGGCGTTTATATTTTATCTGTAATGCAAAACGGACAGAAATTGATTACCCAAAAAATTATTATACGGTAAGATCTATTGCATGGCGTTACTTTTATTCATCTCTTTTAAATACCTGTATTTCAAAAATGTATACCGTGCTGTTGTTTTTGCAATGATGAACCCTTCCCGGCCGTCTAAAAAACCCATCCGGAAAATATAGTGCTGCACAAATGCAAATAATGGTGAGAAATATTGTTTAAATAAATTAGGCTTTTTGCCTGATTCAAAATATTTTTTTGCATTCATCCGGGCATAATAATCTGTTTTGGCATCATACTCCTGCCGGTTTTGTACCGTGTAATGCAGAATGTTTCCTTTGAGTTTTGTTATTGTAACATTTTCAGAAAAAAGCAGATTTTCATGCACAGCTGCGTTATTCCATTGTACTTTTTTGCGGTTAAACAGGCGTATATGCCAATCGAAACCCCACTCGCCAAAACGTATCCATTTATTACAAAAGAAATTTTTAAAACTGATGTTGAATACTTCTTCGTCATTGATTAATGCAAGCTGTAAAAGGCTTTGCTGTAATTCTTCATCAATGGCTTCATCAGCATCCAGGCTTAAAATCCAGTCGTATTTTGCAGCCTCAATGCCTTTGTTTTTATTAATACCATAGCCGCTCCAACCGGTTTCAATAACAGTTGCATTGTGTTTTTTACAAATAGCAACTGTTTCATCGGTACTGCCACTGTCAACAATTACAATATCATTGGTAACAGATTGTAAACTCTGCAATGTATTGGCAATTATATGAGCTTCATTTTTGGTAATGATAACAACCGAAATATTCATCCTGCAAAGAAACAATAAAAAAGCCCAGTTAGAAACTTTGCCAAAGTTTTGAACTTTGGCAAAGTTGTAAACTTAATTTATTTGGTATTTGAAATTAGAAAATTGAAATTTGTTTAATGTGGCAGCAACAGATTAATGAAATTAAACAGGGCAATGCCAAAACGCTGGCCCGATGCATTTCTTATATTGAGAATGAAGTAATGGGTTACGAAGATCTGTTGCAGCAACTGCCGGCTTCTCAAAAACCTATCATTGGCATTACAGGCCCGCCCGGTGCAGGAAAAAGCACCCTGGTAGATGCCTTGATTGGATTACTGGTTAAAGACGGAAAATCTGTTGCGGTGATTTGTGTAGACCCTTCCTCCCCTTTTAATTTAGGTGCACTGCTTGGCGACCGGATAAGAATGAGTGAATGGTACAATAACCCAAAAGTTTTTATCCGTTCATTGGCTACCCGTGGTTCATTGGGTGGTTTGCATCCAAAAATTATTGAGATAAGCGATTTGATGAAAATAGCTGCTTTTGATTACATCATTATTGAAACAGTTGGTGTTGGCCAAAGCGAAATTGAAATTGCCGGACTTGCAGATGTAACCGTGGTTGTTGTGGTACCCGAGGCCGGAGATGAAGTACAAACCATGAAAGCAGGGCTAATGGAAATTGCCGATGTGTTTGTTGTAAATAAAGCCGATCGGCCTGATGCAGATCTTTTTGTAAAGAATTTACGGTTGATGCTGGCACCTGCTTTTCATAACCATACCATGCCGGTGCCGGTAATTAAAACCATTGCATCGCAAAAAGAAGGTATTGCTTTATTATTGAAAACCATTACCGATTCTTTGGATATGACAAAAGATAGTGAAAAAAGATCCTGGCTATTGGCCGAAAAAGCTTTTCATCTTATACAGCAAAAGAAAATGATGGCAGTAAATAAAGTGATGCTGAAACAAAAAATTGAAGAAGCCGGAAAGGATTTTAATTTATATGCGTTTATTAAAAATTATTATTGATCAGCAGTTTTGCAAACTGGTTACTGCTCTTCCTCTTCAAACTTTTTATTCCCCTTCCACCACCGGTAGCCAATAAAACCAACAATGGCAAAAGGTGCCATCATAAGATATAAAATGGCTGAATTTAGTCCCTGGGCCGGTTTTTCTCCCATTTGCAAGGCGGTTTTGGTACAAACTGCACATTGTGCCTGCACAGTTGCAGAAATAAACAGGGCTACCAAGACCAATGCTGATATGTTTCTGATTTTTTTCATTTAATAATACAAAGTTAAGGCTGCATTGGGTAACAGAAAACATCTTTTTAACAGAAATTAACGAAATTATTTGTTTAAAAAACAACAGATACTTTTAATTTGCACTAAATAAAATGATTTATGTTGAAAAAACTTTTACCCGTTTTATGCTGTCTGTTGCCATTCTCTGCAGTAAAAGCGCAAAGGAGTAAGGCGGTAACCTTTTATAAAGCCGGCATGAATTATAAGCAAAACAACAATTTCACCGAAGCCTTAAATTCGTTTGCCAAGGCAGTTTTATCTGATACAAAATTTGATTCGGCCTATGTGGAAATGGGCAATCTCTTTTCTAGCGGAGGTAAAATTGATAATGGTATTTATAATTATCATAAAGCTCTGGAGATTAACCCTAACTATACCGCTGCTTTATTTGGTATGGGTAAAATATACCGGGATGCAAAGCAAAATTTAGATTCTGCTATTTTTTTCTTCAATGCTGCTGAAAAATTAGATAAGACAAACAAAGAAATCTATTATGGGCTGGCATGGATATACAATGCTAAAAAAGAATACGACCGGGCAATTCCCTACGCAGTCAGATCACTTGAGATTGACAATACCTACAAACCTGCTTATGGCGAATTGGGGCATGCTTTCCGGTCTACAAAAAAATATACTGAGTGCATTGAGCAGCTTAAAAAGAACCTGGCTGTTTCTGTTGTTGATGTTGCCCTGCTTTATTCGGGCTATTGTTATACCGAGTTAAATAACAAGGAAGGGGCTATGCAGGAGTATGAAGCTTTGCTAAAAGTTAATGAAAAAATGGCCGGTGCACTAAAGAAAAAAATTGATGCCATGCCTGCCAATTGATTATGTTTTTACTTCTGAAAAAATGGCAGCATTGTGAAAAATTTCCTGGTCAAAAAACTTGGACTCAGTAACAAAAGCATTCAGTTCCCCCTGCATGATGGTTGCCGACAAAAGATCATCGGCCCGGTAAACTACCGGTGTTTGTGCAGCCTGTAATTTTTTGGCCCCTTCCAATGTAAGTGCGTAAGCATGTGTACAGTCATGGAATCCCGCTTTTTTTAAATGAGTACTATATGGTTTAGGCAAAAGATTGGTTACCATTTTATAAGTCCAAGCCATTAACCCAAATGCGCTGATTATTTTATAAAAAAATTGTTTTGCCTTTAATGCAACTGTTACCTTTTCGTGTTTTAAATAACCCAGGTAAACCAATTCCCAATTTTCCGGCAGTTCTTCCAAAGCAGCTGGCAATGCCTTCAGGTTTTCATCAATGGGCAGCACATCATCTTCTAAAATCAAAATTTTTTGCCAGTTGTTTTCAATGATGGCAGTGTATAAATTCCGATGTGATAAAGAACAGGCAATCTCTCCCAGGTTTAATGCTTTGCCCTGCCGTTGCAGCTTTTTAGCCATTTGTTCATCATAGGTTCCGTCTGTTTTGGCTGTATCGTAATCAAGGTTCAGTTTATCGGCACCCCAAAAAAATTCAAAGGGTAATCCGGTTAAATGTTGCTTTACCCTTACATGCCTGTCCGTAAACCGTGGCACAGATACAACCAGTATTTTATCAAAATACCGGTGCATAAATTCTATTGTGATATTTGGTATGGGCAATTCTAAAAATTTATTTATTACAAATTTTTTCCGCTATGTTTAAAAAGGTATTTCCCCAGTTGTCCCAGTTTAATTCTTCTTCAAATTTTTTCCGGCAGTTTTTACTAAGCTCCCAATAAGTATCATCATCACTAAATGTTTTCTGAATTATTTTGGCAAAGTCATCAGCAGTTGCTGAAAGCGGTAAGGTAAAGCCATTAATTCCATGTTGCACATTGGTGCTGATGCCGCCGGTATTTGTAGTAATGGAAGGCACACCAAATGCCCCTGCTTCGCAATAAACAATACCAGAACACTCCGCTCTTGTTGGCAGCAGTAAAAAATCACTGTTACGGGTTATATCATATAATTTATCGGCTTCAGCTTTATTTTGTTTATTGATAAAGGGAATTACTGTTATATTTTTATCTGTTACGGGCACGGGCGGCACACAACCAATAATGGTTAAATGCACCGGAAAGCCGTTTTTTTGAAGGATGCGGAAAGTATCCAGCGCAATCTGTCCTCCTTTTCTTTCCCACTCTACTCCCAGGAAAAGCAGGTTGCACACTTTATTTTTTTCTTTTTTTATTTCATCAACCCCCGGTATTTTTTCCAGATTAGCGCCAAATGGAGCAATGGTTATTTTATTTTCATCAATTCCATAATCAGCAATAGCAGATTGTTTTGCCCAGTTAGAAGCAAGCATACAATGTGCTGATTTTTCAAATGCCAGTTTATCTATTGCAACTCCCTGTTTGATATTATAGGCGGCAATATCTTTAAATAACGGATAGTAGCCCTGTAATTGAAAAAAGGTGGCATCTGTCATATAAATTATCGGAATATCCGTTTTACAATAAGCAATTAGTTGTGGTGCCGATGGTACAAATAATAAATCAACTTTCTTTTTAAGTAATTCTTTTTCCAATTGCCTGCTGAAGTATTTTGCATAGCCTTTCAGAAATTCTACTGCGGCTTTTTTATGTATATTTTTTTGGAACTGTTTATGCAGAATAAGCGACTCTCTTACATGCCATGGCCAGGTATAATGAAAGGTTTCTACCGGATAATTTTTTTGAATAGCCTGGTAAGTTTGAAAGTAAATACCCGACCAGGCTGTTTTATCCAGAGGATTCCATCTTCCTGCAAAACCAATTTTCATACTTAGTTTTTAATTTACAAAAATCTTCGGGCAATACAATTATATGTTGTGTCTTTTTCAAAAATATCTTTCGCTGTTAACTGGCTCAGGTAATCATTCCATGAAAATGATTCCCACAGATGATGCAGGTAAGCTTCCGGAAAGTCAGTAACTTTTTCAAACATAGACTGCAGGCCCGGTTTGTTATACAATGGGTAATGAAATGCATAAGGCCCCAGCAGGGTGATTTTATCGGGATTATCTGCAGCCAGTTTAATTGGTACAAAAACAGAATGTTCATTCCAGTATTTGTCTCTTCCCGTTGAACGAAAGGAGGAATACGTATCAAGCCATAAATTTACAAACGGACTGTTTTTTTCTGCCAATAAAGCTGCGTTGCAAAGGCCATTTATTTTACCGGTTTCTTTACCAGCAAACTGTTTTCTTACAGCATATTTTATTTTTTGCCGCCAGTTTTTAGGAATGTATTCGGGTTTCAATTCCTGGCCTATAATAAAAGAGTTATCAAAAAGTTCGTGCAAAGGTTTAACACAGATAGTATCCAGGTCAAGATAAATACCGCCTGTTTCTTTTAATGCCTGTAGCCTTACCACATCTGCTTTATGCGCCACATGGTACAATGGCCTGCCCATAAAACTATCGGGCGCTTTTATTTTATTGAGTGTAAGAAGCGGCTTGGCTTTATCCCACCATTCGCCTGAAGGCTCAAATTCGTAATGAAAATAAACAGCAGTTGGTTTGTTTACGTCAACAGCCGACTTTATTGCCAGGTAATGCGATAGAGAAAAAGGCCTGCCGCCAAAATCGGATGCCATTCCAAATACAAAATGAAAAATGTTAGGTATCATCTTTTTAATTAAACTAAAGATATTAAAATGTTTGCTGGCAGGCTTTTGTTTTAATTAAAAACCCGAAACTAATAGTTTCGGGTTCATAAAAATTAGTTGAATATACTAAGCCGGTTCGCTTTTCATTTGTTTTGAAACTCTTGAACGCTCGTTCTCATCCAGTATCACTTTACGCATACGAATGCTTTTTGGTGTTACTTCAATACACTCATCCTGCTGTATGTACTCCATGCACTCTTCTAAAGTCATCATGATCTTTGGAGCAGCCTTGCTGGCATCGTCACTGCCGCTTGCACGGTGATTCGTTAATTTTTTTGGCTCGGTAGCATTTACATTTAAATCTCCTGGCTTAATATGCTCGGCAATTATTTGTCCAACGTAAACCTCATCTCCCGGATCCACAAAAAATCTACCTCTGTCCTGTAATTTATCAATGGAGTAACCGGTTGTTCTTTCTGTATTTTTAGATAATAAAACACCATTACTTCTGCCAGGGATATTTCCTTTCCACGGCCTGTAATCAGTAAAACGGTGAGCCATTACAGCTTCGCCGGCTGTGTTGGTAAGCATATTGCTACGTAAGCCTATCAAACCCCTTGAAGGAATATCAAATTCCAGATGCTGCATTTCGCCTTTGCTTTCCATGATGAGCATTTCGCCTTTGCGTTGTGTAACCAGGTCAATTACCTTACCACTAAATTCGCCAGGTACATCTACTACCAGGTTTTCATAAGGCTCACATTTCTTACCATCAATTTCTTTAACCAATACCTGCGGGTTACCAACAGTTAATTCAAAACCTTCCCTTCGCATTGTTTCTATCAAAATACCCAAATGCAAAATACCACGGCCATACACCAGGAAGCTATCTGCACTGTCAGAATCTTCAACACGCAATGCAAGATTTTTTTCAGTTTCTTTCATCAGCCTGTCACGTAAATGGCGTGAGGTTACAAATTTACCTTCACGTCCAAAAAACGGTGAGTTGTTAATGCTGAACATCATACTCATCGTTGGCTCATCCACACTTATAACCGGTAATGCTTCCGGAAATTCTACATCACAAATTGTATCGCCAATATTAAATTCTTCTAAACCAACTATTGCACAAATATCGCCTGCACTTACTTCTGTAGCTTTCTTTTTACCAAGCGCTTCAAAAGTATATAATTCCTTTACTTTCATTTTTTTAATGCCGCCATCAGCCTGTACTAATGCAATCTGTTGTCCTTCCCTTACTGTACCTCTTGCAACTTTACCAACTGCAATTCTTCCTAAAAAAGAAGAATAATCAAGAGAAGTAATCTGCATTTGTGTAGTGCCCTCATTTACTTTAGGCTCCGGAACATACTCTAATATGGCATCCAGCAACGGAAAAATATTATCAGTTTCTGTTAATGAAGTATTCATCCAGCCTTGCTTGCTGCTTCCGTAAATGGTCGGAAAATCCAGCTGCTCTTCAGTAGCATCCAGGTTAAAGAATAATTCAAAAACTGCATCATGCACTTCATCAGGCCTGCAGTTTGGTTTATCTACCTTATTAATAACCACAATCGGGTGTAAACCTAATTGCAAAGCTTTCTGCAACACAAAACGGGTTTGCGGCATCGGACCTTCAAAAGCATCAACCAACAACAAAACACCATCGGCCATTTTTAAAACACGCTCAACCTCACCACCAAAGTCACTATGGCCCGGGGTATCAATAACATTAATTTTTATGTCTTTGTAAATAACAGAAACATTTTTACTAAAAATGGTAATGCCTCTTTCTCTTTCCAGGTCATTACTGTCCATGATTAATTCACCCGTTTCCTGGTTATCACGAAAAATATTGGTACTGTGCAGAATCTTATCTACCAAAGTGGTTTTACCGTGATCTACGTGTGCAATAATTGCGATGTTTCTTATATTCATTTTAAATTGAGCTTTTAGCCCTTTGCTGCAAGCTTTTAGCAGAACACAATTGCTTGTGGCTATCAGCTAACAGCTAATAGCTGTTTTTGAGGGCGCAAAGGTACGTTAAAACGGCGGGATGGCAAGGTTAATTGTATATTAATATGGCATTAGATTAGTTTTCTGCAGTTTTACGTATTAATGCAGAAAAAATCAGGTAAACTGTTATAATTATGAATCAAAAGAAACCGGCCTTACCAAACATTGCACTTTGTATTATACTTGATGTAATTGGTATGGCTACTTATTTTATACCTGCTTTGGGCGAATTTGTCGATGTAATTTGGGCTCCAATCTCAGGTTTCTTATTTTTTACCCTCTTTGGCGGCAGGTTTGGTGTAATAGGTGGCGTACTTAATTTTCTGGAAGAAATAATTCCTTTTACAGATATTATCCCTTCATTTACCATTGCCTGGTTTATCAGAAAACAGGAAGCTGATAAATTTATTAAATAACCCCATTCATAAAATGTAACCTGTTTATTTAGTAGCTTTCCTCACTAAAGCTGCTATTATGAAATATTTTCTGCTCTCTGCCTTTTTATGCATTAACATTTCTGTTTATTGTCAGGATACGCTTACCGTAAAAGATATTCCTGCTGCCGAAAGAGTAATTGGCCTTCAGTTTAAATCATCAGAAAGAGACTCTTTGTTTGACGATGTAAAGAACAGTGTTAAGGAATATAGTAAAATGCGGCAATACAAACTGGATAACAGTGTTCCGCTAAGCACCTGGCAAAGCCCGGTTTTGCCGGGTATGAAATTTAACATGAAGCAGGATCCAGTCAAATGGAATATTCCATCTAATATTTCACTGCCAAAAAATAAAAATGAGCTGGCATTTTATTCTGTTTTGGAATTAGCATCATTGATCAAAAACAAAAAAATAAGTTCGGTTGAACTG
>JANMWP010000406.1:0-1599 GCA_031394065.1 Chitinophagaceae bacterium | reverse complement strand
TGTATTTGCCAGCATGGCTTCTCCATCGCTGCCATTGTTTTCTATACCCAACTTTCCCATTAAATGAAACATCCTGTCATCTGCAAATAATTTTCGTTGTGCTAATTTCGGATTTGGTATTTCCGGATTGGCAGGCTGATTGTCATAAGTAAATACCCTGCCCATGCCGCTCATCATGTGGTACAAAAAATGACAATGAAAAAACCAGTCACCATAAACATTGGCATTAAATTCAATAGTATCTCTTTCCATTGGCATGATGTCTATTATGTTCTTCAACGGTGCATATTCTCCCTGTCCATTCAGTAGTCTAAAGTCGTGGCCGTGCAAGTGCATCGGATGCCGCATCATGCTGTTATTGTATAAAATAATTTGTACGTTTTCTCCTTTTTTTATCAGAATTTTATCACTCTCAGAAACTGTTTTGTTGTCCAGTGTCCACACATAGCGGTTCATGTTTCCAGTAAGGTCAAATTTCAATACTTTTAACGGCCCGGCAGGCAGGGTCGTTTTTTCCGGTGCTTTTAACATGGTGTAATTAAGCGATACTATATCGGAAGTTTCAGCTTCCATATTCATGCCCTGCATACTGTTATTATTGGGCATCTGCATAGCATGGCCTTCATCTTTCTTTTGCACTTTTTTACGGTTTTCATCGCCGGTTATTTCAGGATACATGACTGTGTTCATATCCATAATTTGGTTTTCCATTTTCATGCCTTCCATTTCAACCATGTTACCTTTCATATCCATCATATCATTCATCATCTTCATGCCGGCAAAATATTTTGGCCGTTTCATTTTTGCAGCGGCTACTTTTTCGCCATTCCCCAGCCATAAAGAAGCATGTTTGGTCCGGTCTTCCGGTGTTACTAAAAATTCATAACTTTTATTTTCGGGAATGGTTACAATTACATCATAGGTTTCTGAAACGGCTATGATCAATCTATCTACTTCCACCGGCTCTACATCATTACCATCTGTTGCCACTACTGTTATTTTACCCCCGGCATACGAAAGCCAAAAATAATCTGATGCCCCACCATTTGCTATACGCAATCTAACTTTATCTCCGGCTCTAAATTGCAGTTGCTCATGTTGGTTCTTACCATTCAATAAAAAATTATCATAATAAACATCTGTCAAATCCATTGCATTCATACGCTTCCATTCGTTAGCTACTTTTGTTTTAAAATGACCTTGCTTGATAGCTTCTGCATAGCTTTGGGTACTTCCTTTTTGCACTGCAAACCAATCAGTGGCTGCATGTAAACTGCGGTGTACCTCTTCCGGTTTCATGTCTATCCATTCGCTTAGGATAAGTGGTATTGTAGGTATGTCCCATTCTTTTCTTTTGTTCATGATAAACATACCGTACATGCCAATTTGTTCTTGCAGCCCTGTATGGCTGTGATACCAATGGGTACCATGCTGAATGATTGGAAATTTGTACAAATAAGTTGTATGTGGCTTGATAGGCATTTGCGTAAGGTTGGGTACGCCATCATATTGATTGGGCAGAATCAAACCATGCCAATGCAAGGAGGTTTCTTCGTTTAAGTTATTGTGTACATAAATTTCTGCGGTATCGCCTTCTGT
>JANMWP010000198.1:0-5766 GCA_031394065.1 Chitinophagaceae bacterium | reverse complement strand
TTATAATTGGCGTATGTTTTTTGTTTTGCGTACTCCACTTTGCCTTTTACCTCTTCTATCCTTCCCAAAAGGCCAACTTTTACTTTGCTATGTTTGCTCTCTTTAACGTTACGGCGATCGTGTTACAACATATATTTTATTTAGAAGCACACGAGATAAAATATAAATTTTTCTTAGCTAATTTTTCATTTGTCTTTTTCCTGGTTGGTAACCTGTTTTTACTCACCGCTATTCATTACCTGCTTAAACAAAAAAAAGATATATACTATTCGAGCCTGGTTTTCTATGTAATTATCAGCTTTTTTTTGAACGCGGGGCCCTATCGGTGGGGCTGGCTGGCTGGCGGCATTCTGGCGCAGAACCTGATACAATTTAATATACTTCGCATCTCTTTTCTGGCTTTGCGAAGAAAAAAAAGAGGGGCTTTGATTATTGTTGCGGGCGCTATCCTTTATTCTATAAGCTTTGTGATATTTTTAGCACAAGGTAAACTTGTTAACGTTCACTTTTTTCTAACTATAGCGACTTTACCTATCGTCCTTTTTAATATAACCCAGTTGAGCATTCCAATGACAGCTTCAATTTATTTGGGTCTTGAATTTGCTTTTGTCAATGATTCCTTACAGCAAAAACTTAAAGAAGTAAATGATCTCTCAGAAAAAAACCTGGCACAGGAAAAAGAGAAACAGGAAATTTTGACTTCTCAAAACGTGATATTGGAAAGCCAGGTGCAAGAGCGTACTGCCGCATTAAGCCAATCCCTCAAAGAACTGAAAGAAACTCAAAACCTAATGATACAAAAGGAAAAAATGGCCTCGTTGGGAGAACTTACTGCAGGTATAGCACACGAAATTCAGAATCCATTAAACTTCGTGAATAATTTTTCAGAAGTGAATAAAGAATTGCTTGTTGAAATGAAGGATGAAATGAGCAAAGGAAATTTAGATGATGCAAATGATATTGCAAATGATGTAATAGCTAATGAAGAAAAAATAAATCACCATGGCAAACGTGCTGATGCTATTGTAAAAGGAATGCTGCAACATTCACAGGCAAGCACCGGTAAAAAAGAACCAACAAATATCAATGCTTTGGCAGATGAATATTTACGGTTGAGTTATCATGGCCTTCGTGCTAAAGACAAAGCCTTTAATGCAACAATGAAAACAGATTTTGATGAAAGTATTGGCAGTATCAATATCGTTCCGCAGGATATTGGCAGGGTGTTATTGAACTTATACAACAATGCGTTTTATGCTGTTAGTGAAAAAAAGAAAAGCCCCCATCCCCTAAAGGGGGGTGAAGAATACGAACCAGTAGTTACTGTTACAACCAAAATGCTCGGCTCCCCTTCAGGGGATGGGGGCAAAATTGAAATAAGAGTTGCGGATAATGGCAACGGAATTCCTCAAAAAATAGTTGATAAAATTTTTCAACCATTCTTTACCACCAAACCAACAGGGCTGGGAACGGGGCTGGGGTTATCTTTAAGCTATGATATTGTAAAAGCACATGGGGGTGAGTTAAAAGTGGAAACGAACCAGGGCGAAGGAAGTCAGTTTATTATTCTGCTCCCTTTATAGTGATCAATTAAGACAACATATTTCTATAAACAAAAAAATATCAACCATGCAAGAAACAGATACTGCCATTACAAAACGTAAGGCACAACTTAAAAAAGTTGCAGAAGCTTATTTTGAATCATTAAGAAAAAATGATTTTTCAACTATTCCTTTTAGTGATGATATTGTTTTAAGGGCCCCTGTGGCACCGGGTGGATCACATAACCCGATCACAGGAAAACAAAAAGTATTTGAACAATGGTGGAAGCCTTTGGAACCGGCGCTGAATGGAGCAGTTATTAATATTGTTGATCATTATTATAATGAAACACTAACGGCAATAGTAACAAAAGCAGATATAACGATAGCGGTGCTGGGTATAACCTTACGGGCCGCAGACCGGTTTATTGTAAACGACAATGGAAAAATAATGGAACAGGAAAATCATTTTGATGCCAGCCCCATGAAAAGTTACATTCATCATATTTGCCTGCGTTCAACGGACTTTAATAACACCAAAAAATTTTATCACCACATACTTGGTTTTCCATTGGCTATTGATACTGCAGAGCTGATCATTTTTGTAGCCGGTAGTGTTTTCCTTGCTTTTAAAAAAGCGGAACCGAGAAATAAAGAGTATTCAATCTTCAGTCCTTTTGAAGTGGGGCTTGATCACATTGCTATCACCTGCGAAACAGAAGAAGAACTTCATCAGTTTACAAAAAAACTGGCTGATGCCGGCGTTGAAAATACAGGAGTAAAGCTGGATGAAACTTTACAAAAACTATATGTGGCTTTTAAAGACCCCGACAAAATTGCCTGGGAATTTTACATGAAATAATTACCCTGATTTATTATGGAGAACAAAACAAACCTGAAAAGCAGCATACAAAAAATTGACGAACTAAATCATTCGGCATGGCAGATACGTGTAAACGATTCTAGTAAAGCATTTGAATTAAGTAAAGAAGCCATTGAACTTTCCCGAAAAATAAATTATGAAAAAGGGATTGCAGAAGGTATGCGGATTGAAGGCTTTGGCTATATCAGGATGGCTGATTATGATAAAGCGAATGCATGTTTACAGGAAGCCTTTGTCATCTTTCATGCTCAAAATGATGTACGTGGATTGGCTGTAGTAAATGAATATCTGGGTATCATTCAGCGTAATAAAGGAAACGGTGCATTGGCACTTGAGCATATTTTTAAAGGGCTTGAGTTTAGCCGCCAGGCAAAGTTTGAAGACTGTGAAACCACCTGCCTTTACCAGATCGGCGTTACCTACCGCCAATTAGCCAATTATGAAAAAGCACTCGACTATCTCTATCAAAGCCTTTCGTTAGCAAGGTCTATCCATTTTACAGTAATTGAGGCGTATGATCTTCATATAATTGGTTCCATCTATTTTGAAACAGGTGATTATGATGAAGCCCTTCGGCATTTCCGGCAGGGTTTGGATATACGCCAATCAGAAGGTGATAAATGGGGAGAAGCCGGCAGCTTAGATCAAATTGGTTTTACTTACCTGAAATTGAAAAACTATGAACAGGCTATTGCTTACAGTATGCAAAGCCTGGAAATAACAAAACTGACCGGTGATAGAAAAGGAGAGTCCAATGCATTACTGCATCTTGCCGAAGCATATAAGCAAATTGAAAATACAGAAAAGGCTGTTGCATTTAGTAAACAAAGTTTATTGATACGCCAAACAACAGGAGACAAAAGAGGCGAAGCAGAGTTACTTTTATTTTTAGCTGAGCTGCAAAATAAAAATAGATTTGAATTATTCAATCAGCTAAAACAGGCTTTACAAATAGCTGGAGAAATAAAAGCAACAGACCTCTGTAGTAAGATAAGGTTGCGTTTATATGAATATTATAAACAGGCAGGTGAGTTTAAAGAAGCAATCGAACAATTGGAATTACATATTCAATTGGAGAAGGAGTTGCACAAGAGTACCATCAACCAAAAAATTCTGAACCTTGAAATTTCTCACAAAGCAGAAGAGGCCAAAAAAGAGGCAGAAGCAATGCAGCAACGCAATGATGAGCTCACTCAACTGAATGAAGAAATCACCAGTCAGAAAATAAAACTTGAAGCAACACTGACAGAATTAAAAGCTACACAAGCGCAATTAATACAAAGAGAAAAGCTGGCCTCATTGGGTGAACTCACCGCCGGCATTGCTCATGAAATTCAAAACCCGTTGAACTTCGTGAATAATTTTTCGGAAGTGAATAAAGAATTATTGGTGGAGCTAAAAGATGAAATTAAAAAAGGAAACCTGGATGAAGTAAGTGCAATTGCAGATGATGTGATTAGCAATGAAGAAAAAATAAATCACCACGGCAAAAGAGCAGATGCCATTGTAAAAGGAATGTTGCAACATTCCAGTAGCGGCAGTGGTAAAAAGGAGCCAACCGATATTAATAAACTGGCTGATGAATATTTACGCCTGGCCTATCATGGGTTAAGAGCAAAAGACAAATCATTTAATGCAACCATGAAAACAGATTATGATGAAACTATTGGCCACATCAATATAATTCCACAGGATATTGGCAGGGTTATTTTAAATTTAATTACGAATGCATTTTATGTGGTGGATGAAAAAAAGAAACAAATTGGTGAAGGATATGAACCCACTGTTACAGTTAGCACGAGCCACTCCCTCTCCTTTGGAGAGGGCCGGGGTGAGGTCAAAATAAGTGTAAAGGACAATGGTAACGGCATTCCACAAAAAGTATTAGACAAAATTTTTCAACCATTCTTTACCACCAAACCCACCGGACAAGGAACAGGTTTGGGTTTGAGCTTGGCGTATGATATTGTAAAAGCACACGGAAGAGAATTGAAAGTGGAAACAAAAGAAGAAGAAGGCTCAACATTTATTATACAATTACCAACTGCTTAAAAAAGATTATGAAAAAAATATTGAAACTTGCATTCTTACTTTTACTCCCCTTCATTGCAAAGGCACAGCAAAGTAAATCCGATAGCCTACGGACTATTTTACAAAACGCAATAACAGATTCAGCCCGGCATAACGCCTCATTTAATTTATATCTGTATTTTATTGAAGCCAAAAGAGATTCAGCTCTTTTTTATGCTGAGCAACGTTTAACCTTTGCAAAAAAAAATAACTTCAAACTAGCTGAAGCAGCTGCTCTAATAAGCAAGGCGTATCAATATAACGCTATGGGCAGATATTCAGAAGCGTTCCAGCACTTACTGCAGGCACTTAAAATTGCGGAAGATCCCAAAAATGAAGAAGTACAGGGATGGAAGGTAACCCAGTATCCCATTCCCGGCAAGAGCAGGCTTATTGTTTTATCCACCGTACACCATGTATTGGGTGGCCTGATGCGTAATGCCGGAACTCCTGAACAGGAAATACTTCAATTAAAAGAAGCATTACAAATTGCTGTTCAAATCAATCATCCAGACCGCAAAATGTCAGCAAATATGAATCTGGCAAGCGCTTATTTAAAAATGAATCAGCCGGATTCAGCATTTTATTTTGCAAAAGTGGCGCAAGTGCTTTCAGAAAATCCATTAGCACAAGGGTATATTGGCAATAATATGCTCACAATCGGTGATGTCTTTTTGGTAAAAAGAGATACGGTACAAGCCAAAATAATTTATTATGAAGGTTTGAACTCAGCGAATAAACAAAACAATCAGTCCGATATAGCAAACATAAATCATCGGCTGCTGCGGATTTACCTGGTGGAAAATAGCAAGGATTCAGCATTATCCTATGCTGTAAAAAATCTGCAGGTAATAAAATCAATCGAGGGAGTGGGATACAGGGAAATTGATATAGGAGTTGCTTATGAAGACTTATATCAAGCCTATAAATTAAACAACCAACCAGATAGCGCTAACAAATACCAGGGTCTCGCTTTGGTAACCAAAGATAGTTTGTATACAAGAAGAATTAAGAACCTGACAGAATTTCAAAAACTATCCCTTGAAGAAGCAATGCGTTTAGAGAATTTGGAAAAGGAAAAAATTCAAACGCAATCAAAAATCAGAACGTATGGAATGCTGGCCGGGCTTGCCGTTCTTTCCATAATTGGTTTCATTCTGTACCGAAACAACCGTCAAAAACAAAAAGCCAACCAGGTTTTAGAAACAACACTCGCCAATTTAAAATCCACCCAATCTCAATTAATTCAATCAGAAAAAATGGCAAGCCTTG
>JANMWP010000317.1:0-4114 GCA_031394065.1 Chitinophagaceae bacterium | reverse complement strand
CTGCCAACATTAATATCAGGAAAGGAAAAAATTAAACACTGATTTTTCCTGATGGATATTTGGTACTTTTGTAACCTAAACTGTCAATTTATGAAATCGGCAATTATGTTTTTATCTAGTTTATTTTTTACAATAACAGCTTTTGCACAAACAGCTGAAATTATATCCGTTCCCGATGCAACTAAACCAATACAGACTGTAGAAGTATCCTGCGGTAAGTGCAAATTGGGATTGCCAGGCAAAACCTGCGATATGGCAGTACGGATTGATGGAAAAGCCTATTATGCCGATGGTGCAAATATTGACAGTTTTGGAGATGCACATGCACACGATGGTATGTGTAATGCAATCAGGAAAGCAGACGTACAGGGCGAACTCGTTGATAACCGGTTTAAAATTTCCTACATTAAATTATTGCCCGAAGAAAAAAAAGGGGTTGAAAAACAATAAGCAGTTACAATTTTAGATTGACAGTTTTTATTCTTCCGTTTTACTTAAAACTGTACGGGTTGGGAATGGGATATTTATTCCTTCCTTATTATATCTTACCAGTAATTTTTTAATAAACTCACTCTTTACTGCAAACTGGTCACTATAATCATGCACACGTAAAATTGCTTTCATTTTTATACTGCTTTCACCAAAAGCAAAAAAACGGATAACAGGTTCAAAATCCTTTACGCCGCCTTCCATTTCCCGCAGTGTTTCCTGAATAACCTTTTTGGTAACTTTTTCAACATGATTTAAATCGCTGCCGTAACCAACACCAACTTCAACCACAAAAGTTATCTGGGTTTGCGGCAGATGATAATTTGTTACAACCATATCAGCCAGTTTGGAGTTGGGTACAATAATAATATGATCGGACATGGCCCTGATGGTGGTACTGCGCCAGGTAATATCTTCAATAAATCCATCTTCGCCCGAAGACAGTTTTACAAAATTACCCCGGTTAAAATTGCCCGATGAAATGATCTGTAAACCGGCAAATAAATTTGAAAGGGTAGGCTGTAAAGCCAATGCCACAGCCAATCCACCCACACCTAAAGCAGTAAGTACCGGTGTAATGGAAATGCCCTGCGACTGCAGAATGATTAACAAGCCAATACAATAAATAATTACAATTACGATATTGCTGATGATGGATGAGGAAGGAATAACAGCATCCGATCCGGCAGCTTTAATTTTTATCATGCCCGAAACAACCCGGGCAATTATCATGGTGCCCGAAAAAATATAAAATATCATCAGGCCGTTTTCAAGCCAAAAATAAAAACGGCTTTCCAGGTTTATTTGTTTTAAACCTACATATAATCCCAATGTTAAAAACCAGGGTATAACCCATTTGCGGATGGTTTTAATGATCAGGTCATCAGATTTAATAGAAGTTTTAGCCGCCAGGCGGGCAATTAAAGGCATTATTACTTTATGCAAAAACAGGCCAATCAAAAAACCCGAAACTGTGTAAATGCATAATTGCAGCATATCATTATTGCTCATTACAACATTGTTTTTAAAATTTCAAAGTCAAAAATACTTCTTATACAATTTATATTACAGGAAAATTACTTTTTGTTTAGAAAAGCTTATCGTTAAAAATAAACTTTCAGCCTGATAAATGTTTATTTTAGGTGTTCAAAACCAAATCTATGTTGCTTAAAAAACTGTTTTCCATTTCCGTATTGTTATCCTTTGTCTTAAACTCAGTTATTGCTCAAAATATTCCCACACCCAAAGAACATTTTGGATTTAACATTGGCGATAATTACCAGTTAACCACTTTTACCCAAACCGAAGCGTATTTTAAAAAACTTGCGGAGGCATCTAACAGGGCCAAATTTACTGTAATCGGTAAAACAGAAGAAGGCCGGGATCAGTTCATGCTGATTGTTACTTCTCCCGAAAATCAAAAAAGATTGGAAGAGTATAAAAAGATATCACAGAAAATGGGTAATTCCGATGTTACGGCTGAAGTAGCAAAGCAATTGGCAGCTGAAGGCAAAGCCGTAGTTTGGATTGATGGCGGTTTACATGCTACAGAAACCTCCGGTATTCACCAGCTTATTGAAACTGCTTACCAGTTAATAAGCCGCACCGATGATGAAACCATGCGTATTTTAAACGATGTAATTATTTTGATGACCCACGCAAACCCTGATGGGCAAGAGCTTGTAAGTAACTGGTACATGCGTGAACCCAAGCCTGAAAAACGTAGTCTTGCCAATTTACCAAGACTGTATGAAAAATATGCCGGACATGATAACAACCGCGATTTTTATATGTTGAATTTAAAAGAATCGCAAAATATTGCCCGGCAGTTATTTGTAGAATGGATTCCGCAGATAATGTACAACCACCACCAGGCGGGGCCTGCAGGTTCTGTTGTTGCCGGGCCGCCGTATCGGGATCCCTTTAATTATGTTTTTGATCCGTTAATCATCACCAGTCTGGATGCAGTGGGTGCGGCCATGCAAAACCGGTTGAATGCCGAAGCTAAACCTGGCTTTACCAGTAAAGCAGGTTCGGTTTTTAGTACCTGGTATAATGGAGGTTTGCGTACCACCACTTATTTTCACAACATGATTGGTTTACTTACCGAAATTGTGGGCAGTCCAAATCCATCAAATATTCCGCTGGTAACATCACGTTTAATTCCCAATGCGGCTACACCCAACCCGATAGTACCACAAAAATGGTTATTCAGGCAAACCATTGATTATTCAGTTTCCTTAAACTATGCCGTTTTAAATTATGCATCCCGTAACCGGGATGAATTGCTGATGAATATTTATCGAATGGGTAAAAATGCCATGGAGAAAGGCAATACCGATACCTGGTCTTTATCTCCCTCAAAAATTGCGGCCATGGATAAACTTTATCAGGATTCTTTAAAAAGAGTAAAGCCAACAAATGAACCGGTAAGAAATACAGCGGCGAATGTTCCTGTTAAATTTTACGACAGTGTAATGAAGGATATTGCTTTTAAAGATCCACGTGGTTACATCATTCCATCCGATCAACCGGATTTTGCAACAGCTGTTGAATTTTTAAATGCGTTGATAAAAACCGGTATTGTTGTTCAAAAAGCAACAAGTGATTTTACCGTTGCCGGAAAAAAATATCCTGCCTATTCCTACATCGTAAAAACAAACCAGGCTTTCAGGCCGCATGTGCTGGATATGTTTGAACCGCAGGATCATCCCAACGATTTTCAATATCCCGGTGGGCCACCTGTACCGCCGTATGATGCTGCAGGCTGGACTCTGGCTTACCAGATGGGTGTTCAGTTCGACCGTATTATTGATGGCTTTGACGGGCCTTTTGAAAAAAATCCACTCGGACAAATTATTAAACTCACCGGTAGTGCTGTAAAAAATTCAGCATCGGGTTATGTGTTGGATGCAAGAGCCAATCAATCTTTTAAGGCCGTAAATAAGCTGGTGAACGCAGGTTTTGATGTGTATAGAATGAATGATGTGCCTGCTGAATCAGTTTATAGCAATGGATCTTTTTATGTTCCATCAAATTCAAAAACAAAATCAATAATTGATAAAACAGTTGTAGAAAATAATGTGCAGTTTATTGCTACAGATAAAAAACCAACCGGGTTAACTAAAATTAAAAAAGCAAGGATAGCATTATGGGATACCTATGGCGGCTCCATGCCATCGGGCTGGGTACGGTGGATACTGGAGCAGTACAATTATGCCTTTGATGTTATTTACCCGAAAGATATTGATACCGGTAATTTAAATACCAAATACGATGTAATTGTTTTTGTTGACGAAGGCATACCGGCAATCAGCAGCCGTGCTAATCAAAACAATAACAGAGTACCAACTGCCTTAGATAGCTTGCCGGAGGAACTTAAAAAAATGACCGGAAGAATTACTGCTGAAAAATCTATACCGCAATTAAAAATATTTTTAGAGCAGGGTGGTAATATTGTAACCATCGGTAGTGCCACACAACTGGCCTATCATTTAAAATTACCGGTGGCAGATGCGATGGTTGAAATTGTAAATGGAGAAGAGAAAGTTTTACCACGTGATAAATATTACACACCCGGCAGTATTTTGCGTATGAATGTTGATAATAACCAGGTTGCAGCATC
>JANMWP010000009.1:0-1874 GCA_031394065.1 Chitinophagaceae bacterium | reverse complement strand
TGGCATCTGCCGAAACCTATAATGAAGCCAAAATAATTATACAGAAAAAAACAAGTATTCCAATTGGGAATATAATGATTTCTTCTACCCATACCCATTCGGCTGGTTCAATCCAAAATTTGTATTACTGCGAGGCAGATACAAGTTACCGTAACAGGCTGCCTCCAATAATTGCTGAATCTGTTTTTAATGCATTGGGCCAATTACGAACTGCTAAAATAAGTTGGGGTGCAGTTTATTTTCCGCAGTATGTTAGTTGCCGGCGTTGGTATATGAAAAAAGGATTTGTTTCGGAAAATCCTTTTGGCGGAATTGATATGGTAAAAATGAATCCTCCGCAGGGAAGTAGATTCCTTGATAAACCTTCCAGCCCAATTGACCCGGAGGTAGGTTTTATAGCAATAAAGGGACTAGATGATAAGTGGATTGCCTTGTTGGCAAATTATTCAATGCATTATGTAGGCGATATTGAGCCCAACACTATTTCGGCCGATTACTTTGGGGCGTTTGGTATTCAATTGCAACAGAAGTTGCAGGCAAGTAGCGAGTTCGTTGGAATAATGTCTAACGGAACTAGTGGGAATACCAACAGTTGGGATTTTAAACAACCTGACCGTTATCCAATAGGATATTATGAAAAGACAAAACTTATTGCGGGGGATATTGCCACTGCTATTTCAGCCTCACTCGCTAAAGCCGTGTGGGATTCAAAGCCTGATGTGAAAACAGCACAGCAAAATCTTGAAGTGAAAACCCGTAAGCCCAGCTTAAAGGATTTGGAATATGCCAGGGCCAATCTTGATTCAAATGCTTCTGAAGACATCAGGAGAAAACAAAATGATTACACCCAACTATATGCCCGTGAACAGATTCTGCTTCATGAGTATGCGGATAAAGTAAACTTACCCTTACAGGCAATCAAAATTGGTGATGGTATTATTGGGGCATTGCCCGGAGAATTTTTTACTGAAACAGGGTTGGCATTAAAAAAGAGCAGCCCTGTGAAAAATTATTTTACTGTTTGCCTGGCTAACGGATGGTTTGGCTATGTGGCCCCACCCGGGCAACACAAATTAGGCGGTTATGAAACCTGGAGGAGCAGAACGAGTTACCTTGAAGTGGGGGCAGAGCCTAAGATAAAGAATGCCTTGCTAAACTTATTAAAAAAAGTAAATTAAAAGGTTAACCCGGCTTGAAAGGATGCAATTCCATTTGTCGCTCCATTATCAAAGCTGTGGTCGGTGAGGACACCGACCACAGCAGGCTGCCCTGGCTGGTGTCCCCACCAGCCAGCGACAATTTGAAATGCACCTCCTTGAAGTAAAGAAACATAACGCATTACTTTCTTTTGGATTTACTAAAATTGTTTGTATGAAAAATGGATTTACCAAAATATTTTTAAGCGTGATTATTTCGCTTTTTTATCTTCTTTCTTTTTCTCAATCATTTAAAGCCGGAGCAGCCGAAGTGAATATAACACCTCCTTTAGGAACACTTGTAAACGGCGGCTTTGCTACTAATTATGCCCGTATCATTCATGATTCATTGCATGCCAAAGCGTTGGTACTGAAAAACAACGAAACTATTGTAGCGCTGGTGGTAGTTGATATTTGTGAGATGTTAAAGGATTTTATAGATGCAACTAAAAGTCAGATACAAAAAGAAACAGGCATTCCGGCAGCAAATATTTTAATCTCCAGCACCCATGCTCATTCTGCCGGAGCCGTGGAAAGTGATTTTCTAGCTTTTGCCGACTTAGCGTATCGAAAAAAGCTACCAAGGCTAATTGTAAAATCAGTAAAAAATGCACAGCAGAAGTTGAGGCCGGCTCAAATTGCTTTTGGCGCTTTTAATGCTCCCGAACATGTTGTTTG
>JANMWP010000165.1:0-10601 GCA_031394065.1 Chitinophagaceae bacterium | reverse complement strand
ATAATTCATACTTTAATAACAGCACCCGGCCAGAATTTTTATACACTCCTAATCTTTACGCATTTTACCAATACTATTTTTTTGTAAAAAACCGGTTTATTAACAGCAATCAGCCATTATTAACAAAAGCATGTTAAGAACCCTGAAAACAACAAAAACCTGGTAAAATATAATAATCCAGGCAATCTTAAAACCATATAATCCTTATACATACTGCATTATAATGTATTTGAAGGCTTTAAAAACAGATTTTTATATTCATTTTTACCCTATTTTTGCCGTCCAAATTTAATGTAAAACAACTATGCAAATTATTCAGACAATACGTGAAAAAGGGGCTCCAATAACAATTGCTGCAATTGCACTGGCTTTAATTGCTTTTATTTTAATGGACGCAAAACAGGACAAAGGAGGCAGATCGGCTTCGGAAAGTATTGGTAAAGTGAATGGTTCATCCATTGATCAGAACGAGTTCAGTAAAAAAGCCAAGCTTTTAGAAAGCCAGGAAGAACAACAAACCGGGCAAAAACCGGATAATACCCGATCTGCTCAAATACGTGAGCAGGTTTGGAACCAGATTGTGGCCGAAAAGGTGTTTTATGCCGAAGCGGCAAAACTGGGTATTGAGTTTACATCAAAAGAGCTTGATAACATATTAAAGAGCGATGATCCGGCAAACCCGTTAATGCAGGATAAATCTATGATTGACCCTGCAACCGGAAAATTAGACATGAGTAAAGTTGGCCCGGCACTGGTACAAATTAAAAAAATGAGTGGTGAAAAATGGGACATGGTTAATGCCCAAATAATAGAACCGCAAAAACTAACCAGCGTTTCTACAAAATATTTTGCTTTATTAAATGCCAGCGCTTATTACCCAACCTGGATGGAAGAAAAAGACGGAAAGGAAAGTAAAAATTTTGCAAATATTTCTTATGTACAGGTGCCTTACCAAACAATTAGCGACAGCACAATTAAGGTTACCGATGCTGAGATAGAGAAATATGTAAAAACACACAAGGGTTTATTTAAGCAGGAAGCTGGTCGCATGATATCATATGTTGGTTTTAGCCAGTTGCCTAATAAAGTAGACAGTGCCCGAACCAGAGCCCTGGTTGAAGGATTAAAGAATGAGTTTGTTAGCGAAACCAATGTAAAATCGTTTTTAGCCAGAAACGGCTCAGCAAAACCATTTAATGAAGACTATATCTGGAAAAGTAAATTTCAGGAGAATTTTAAAGACAGTATTATCAATTTACAAAAGGGAGAAGTATTTGGACCTTACGCAGATGGTAATTCCTTTAAACTTGCAAAACTGGTAAATATTAAGCAACAGGCGGACAGTGTTAGATGCAGACACATATTAATAAAAATAGCGGATTTAAAAGATGGACAAATAGCTAATAATATAAGACCGGATACTACTGCCCGCAGATTAATTGATAGTATAGTTGCCGCCATTAAATCGGGTGCAGACTTTAACAACATGGTATTAAAATATTCAGATGATCCCGGAAGCAAAGCGACAGGGGGGGAATATAGCTTTACTTATAATAACAAGCTGGTAGATTCATTTTACCGCACCGTTTTTTACGAGCCGGTGGGCACTAAAAAAGTGGTTTTAGGAATAGATAATAATAGCTATGTTGGCTATCATTATATAGAGGTCTTAAATCAATTTAAATTTGAACCTGCCTATCAAATAGGTTTTTTAGCAAAAGAAATTTTCTCCAGCGAAGAAACCATCAACAATGCAAGTAATGAAGCCATTAAGCTTTCTGCCGAAAAAGATGCCAAAAAAATGGAAGCTTATTTGCAGAAAAATGGGCTACAAAAAATTTCTGTACCAACGTTGATTAAAGAAAATGATGCTGAAATAGGCCAGATGAAAGACGCCAGGCAGTTTGTTCGTTGGGTATTTGAAGCAAAGAAAGGAGATGTAAGTGACCCAATGCCTGTTGGCGATCAGTTTGTAGTAGCTACTGTAGATAAGATTTACGAAGAAGGAACACAAGATGTGGAAACAGCCAAGCCATTGGCTGAAAATGCAATAAAAGAAGAAAAGAAAGCAGAACAGATAATAAAAGCGCTGGGTGCTAACCCAACACTGGAGAGTGCTGCAGCAAAATATGCCAAAGAAATTAAAATTGCCGGCGCAGATTCTTCAATAACATTTAAGGCTCAAATAATTGACTCTATTGGGAATGAACCAAAATTAATTGGCGCCATTTTTAATAAAGCAAATCTTAATAAAGTGGCAGCACCGGTTGCCGGAAAAGCAGGTGTTTTTGTTTTTAAAGTAAACGGAATTGCTGAAAAGGCTGTTGATCCAAATGAAGATAAAGTTCAGATGAGATTACAACAAACAATAGCTTTACGTAACCAGGCTGTTTCAAACTGGTTTGAAGGCCTTCGTAAAAAAGCAACCATTAAAGATAACAGAAGCAAGTTTTATTAACAGAACGGTTAATTAATTAAAGAAAAAACAGCCATCGCAACAAAGTGATGGCTGTTTTGTTTTACAATATACCAACTGGCAGCATTTACCTTTTTAGGAAAAAAAGCCACCAAGACCCATTGTTTAACTTTTAAAGCTATCCGTTTTTTAAGCGTAGTACTATCTTTGCAATATGGAAGAGCAGTTTGTAAATAAAGTTGCCGAAAGTGGGATAATAACTTTAGACCTGGAGGATTTTTATCCTAAAGAAGAAACCGCCATATTCGACATGAAAGACCATTTGTTTATGGGGCTGATATTGAAAGAAAAAGATTTCAGAGAAACAATGAAGGCGCTCGATCTTACACCATACAAAGAAAAAAACATTGCCCTCACTTGTTCTGCCGATGCGATTATACCCGTATGGGCATATATGCTGGCAGCAAGTTATCTGCAGCCTGTTGCTAAAGAAATTGTTTTTGGCGATGCTGATTTTTTACATAAAACACTCTTCTTAAAAAATATTAACCAGATTAATGTTGCGGGTTATGAGGATAAAAGAGTGGTAATAAAAGGTTGTGGAGAGTTGCCTATTTCTGAAACCGCCTATGTTGCCATTACCAATAAATTAAGGCCCGTGGCAAAAAGTATTATGTATGGAGAGCCTTGCAGCACGGTTCCGGTTTATAAAAAACCAAGAGCAACAGAGGTTTAAAACCAGCCGCGTTTTCTAAACATTCTGATCATGGCCAACGGAATAAACAGCATCAGGCCTACCGAAATAAAAAACCCCCATTTATTGTGCAACAACGGGATGGATTCAAAATTCATTCCAAAAATACCGCCGATAACTGTAGCCGGAGCCAGTAAGCAGGTTACCACAGCCATCACTTTCATCACTTCATTCATTTTTAAATTCACGTTGCTTAAATACAGGTCATGTAAGTTCATCATCATATCACGGTAGTTTTCTGCCAATTCGTTTGCCTGTAAAATATGATCGTACACATCTTTAAAATACTTTTCGGTTTTCTCTTCTATCAATTCGCTTTCGCTTCTTAAAATACCATTTACCAGTTCTCTTACCGGTGCCACACTTCTTTTAAGAACAATCATTTCTTTACGCAACATATTTATTTTGGCCAGGCTGCGGGTATTTGGGCTGCGTACAATATCTTCTTCAAGTCCTTCAATTTTTTCGCCCAGTTTTTCCATTACCACATAATAATTATCAACAATCATATCAATCAAAGCATAAAATAAAAAGTCGCCACCGTTTTGCCGCACTTTGGTATTGCCAACTTTTAGCCGTTCACGCAAAGGGTTAAAAACATCACGGGTGGCATCTTCCTGAAAACTGATAACAAAATTTTTGCCCAGCACAATGCTTATTTGTTCAATCTCTACAGCCGAATCTTTTTCATTAAAGTAAAGCATGTTCAGCAGGCAAAACAACAACCCATCTATTTCGTCCATCTTTGGCCGCTGGCCCAGGCTTAAAATATCTTCGGTAATTAAATAATGCACACCAAAATGTTTGCAGATAGATTCCACATCATCTTTTCTTAAACCATCAACATTTATCCACGAAACAGTTTGTGGATCTATATAAGGAAAACAGTCTTCTGCTTTTTTAAGCACTTTAATATCTATACGCCCCGTGTTGTAATCATATACGGTAAGGTTTGTTTCCTCGGGCTCTGCCCGTTTAGAAACAACAGTTGGATTTACCTGCAATACTTTTTTGGTACGCAGTAATTCCAGCGGATTTAATAAATAAGAAAAATAATCCTGTACAGCCATGGCTAATTAATTAGAAACCGAAATTGATGTTTTATTAATGCATTTCAAAATAACATTTTTATTTCTGAAAAAGAGGAAATAAAAAACCGTTCCATAATTGTGGAACGGTTCTGTAAAATACTTTTTTATTATTTACCTGGAGGAACATCTGAAACCCCTTCATTTTGTGCAGGAGATGCCGCCGGTGGCGGTGCATCTGAATTCCAGATATCACGGTGCATTTTCCATTTGCCGCTCTCTTCTTTCCAAACCACAATAAACTTTCCCTTTTCGGCAGATACTTTATCGCCCACAAACATTTCGTATTTACCGGTTTCAACAACCGCTTCTTTTCCACCCATTACTTCTTCGGTAGTAATTACAATATTATTAATTCCCATTTTGTGCCCACCATTAAAAAATGCTGTAATAGCCTTTGTACCGCACATACGTGGCATATTGGTTACATTAATACAGGCATCGCTGGTATAGCAGCTGGCAAATGTGGTTGAATCGCCGGTGGCAAAGCATGCACCAAATACTTTGTTGCTGGCAGCAATCGCCGCTTTTGCACTGTCGAGGTTAAAACCCGCTGCAGTTTCGGTTTTGGCAGCCTCGTTATTACAAGAACTGAAAATAATCAGCATCAAGGCAAAGCCTGAAATTTTTAAAAAAGAATGTTTCATGTTTTAAATTGGTTTAGAATTGTAATGTACAAACTCTAAACATAAAATACAATGTGGCTAAAGGGTATTTTAATTTGATTGCCGCCTGCCACCACTAAAATTTCTGCTCTTACCTTTATCGTAACTGCCAAAACCTCTTGAACGTTTTGGTCCGGGTTTTTGTGCTGGCGCAGAAGGTGCCGAGAAATTTGTATTGCTTAATGGATAAGGATGACTGTTGACCACTGGAATATTTAAACCAATCAGTTTTTGAATATCTTTCAGCTCGGTTCTTTCTTCCGCATCGCAAAAAGAAATAGCAATACCGGTGTTACCCGCCCTGCCGGTTCGACCGATACGATGTACATAAGTTTCGGGCACATTCGGTAAATCAAAATTTACCACATGGCTCAGGTCATCAATATCAATACCACGTGCTGCAATATCAGTAGCAACTAAAACCCGCAGGTTTCCGCTTTTAAAATGGCTTAAAGCATGCTGCCTGGCGTTTTGCGATTTATTACCATGAATGGCCGCTGCAGTAATTTCACTTTTATGTAAAAACTTTACAACCTTATCTGCTCCGTGTTTAGTACGTGTAAACACCAGGGCGGTAACAATTTCTTTGTCTTTCAATAAATACTGAAGCAGGCTCAGTTTATTTTGTTTATCTACATGATATAAGCTTTGCTCAATTGCATCAACAGTAGATGACGCAGGAGTAACCTCAACATAAGCCGGGTTGGTTAATAAAACATTTGCCAGCTTTTGAATTTCGGGCGGCATGGTTGCCGAGAAAAAAAGCGTTTGTCTTTTTGCGGGCAGTTTGGTAATGATTCTTTTTACATCGTGTATAAAACCCATGTCCAGCATACGGTCGGCTTCATCAAGCACAAATATTTTTAAAAATTTCAGATCAATAAAGCCCTGGCTTATCAAATCCAGTAAGCGGCCGGGGGTTGCTACTAAAATATCAACACCACGTCTTAAAATATTGGTTTGATGCAATTGGGAAACACCACCAAAAATAACGGTATGGCTAATGCCCGTGTGTTTACCATAAGCCGCAAAGCTTTCATCTATTTGTATTGCCAGCTCACGTGTTGGTGTTAAAATCAGCACTTTAATTTTATGAGGGCCACGTTCTTCATTTTTGTTTTTATACAATAATTGTAAAATAGGAATGGCAAATGCAGCCGTTTTTCCGGTACCGGTTTGTGCACAGCCAAGCAGGTCTCTTTGCTCTAAAATTAAAGGGATGCTTTGTGCCTGTATGGGTGTAGGGGTTGTATATCCTTCGGTCTCTAAAGCTTTCAGGATAGGATCAATTAGATCTAATTTTTTAAATGCCATTAAATGGTTTGTTTATGTTTTGTGTGGGCTGGCAAAGACGTTGCAAATTCTGAATCAGCAGGAAATATTTATTTACCACATGACCTGCAACAGGCCCTCTAATGAAAGGAAGTGGACTGTAAAATTAGGCTTTTGTTTTTTAATAGCTGATAAAACATTAATTCAGCTTTAAAACAGGCTTAATTATGTATACAGTTGTAAATTTGTGAACAATTCAAATTCATGCCAACCCTCACCATTACAACTATTCAAAGTAATCTTATCTGGGAAGAAAAGTCGGCTAACCTGCGCTTGCTTGAAGAGAAGATCGCTGGCATTGAAGAAAAAACAGAAATTGTTGTACTGCCCGAAATGTTTAACACCGGGTTTAGTATGCGCCCCGAAGCGCTTGCAGAAACGATGCAAGGAGAAACTGTTGAATGGATGAAAAGAGTGAGCCGTGAAAACGGTATTGTGCTTACCGGAAGCATAATGATTGAAGAAGCTGGAAATTATTTTAACCGCCTCATCTGGATGTTGCCCAACGGACAATATGGTTATTATGATAAGCGGCATTTATTTGCTTACGGCGAAGAAGATAAACATTACAGTCCCGGTAATAAAAGACTGATAGCATCAGTAAAAGGCTGGAAAATTAATCTATTGGTTTGTTATGATTTAAGATTTCCGGTTTGGGCACGCCAAAAAATAAATGAAGAAGGTGCTGAGTATGATGTGCTCATTTATGTTGCCAATTGGCCCGAGCGCCGCAGCCATGCGTGGAAAACATTATTGTGTGCAAGAGCAATAGAAAACCAATGTTATGTGGTTGGTGTAAACCGGGTAGGTAGTGATGCAAACAATATTTATTACAGCGGCAACAGCCTGGTTATTGATCCACTAGGACAGGTGCTTTACCACATGGCCGATGACGAAGATGTAAATACAATTACGCTGCAAAAAGAAACGCTGGAGGATATAAGAAGTAAATTTCCGTTTTGGAAAGACGCAGACTCATTTAATATTGAATGAATTAATTTCCGGTATTCTTTGCCTTAATCATTTCCATTACAAACTTCATTTTATAATCAAAACCTTTTAAAAAAGCATTGTAATTGGGGCCGATATAAATATCCGGTGCAATACCACGGCCATCTTTTACTACATGCTTATATTGCACCAGCCGGAATAAAGGCAGCCTTACTTTTACATGTGTGTTGGGTAAAATAATATCCGGAATTAAAATGCCGTCATTACCATACCAGCCACCACCTGTGTCTTCTCCCAATAAAACAACACCCGGCTGTCTTTTAACCGCATTGCTGAATAAAGCAGCAGCAGAAAAAGTATTACCGGCTATCAGTACATATAAATTGCCGGCATAATTATTTATTGCTTTTGGTTTGTTTATTTTTCTTTCCCAATGGCCAAAATGGTAATTGCCGTCTTTATTTTTTTTGGTAAGAAAAAAAAGACCGAGGTTATTGATAAAACCCTGTTTAACATATTTTGAATACGGGCTCAGTGTTTTTGTAACAGCAAATGAAGTATCAGCAACTTTAAAATTAACGCGGGTTACATATTTTGTCAGCAGCGTAGATAGCCTGATTCTGCCGCCACCATTGTCACGTATATCGAGCACTACATTATTAATACCTGTTTTTTTTATGTACCTGAAAGTTTGCCTGTAAAATTTACGCAGGCTACCCGATGAAAAAGAATTGATGGTAACAATGGCGGTGTTGTTAACTGTATCTACTGCCAGCGACCGGATGTCCTGTAATTTTTTTTGACGGTTTTTTTTTGTGTGTGTGGGCTCTCTTTTTGTAATTAAGCTGTCTTTATTTTTTTTACTACTATCTCTGCTTATATCAAAAACCGGAATATCAATGTGTTGCTCAGCCCCCTTACCATCAAGATAGGTTACAGCATACAATTTACTTACGCCAAAAATATTACGGTGGTAGAAGGGAAAATTATTACTCAGCCTGCTATAGTTAACATTGTTGGCATAGCCATCTTCGGTTAAATAGCTAAACATAATTTTGATTAATTCTGCATTTCTAATTCCGTTTATTGAGGTAATCAGCACACCACGCTTTAAAACAGAATCTTTCCTGTTCAGGTTAGAGGCCACAGCCATTGTATCGTTCCAGCATTTTAAAAAAAGTGGAAAAGAAGGGAATTTTTTACCGGCCACCCAATTATTGTAAGCTTTACTTCTGCTAAAACTGGTGTGGCCACAATGAATTTTATCGGTAAGCGGTGCAATTACCTGCCAGCCAAATTGCTGTTCGGTCATGCTGTCTTTAATAGTATTGTAGTATTTTTCAAAATACATGTTCATACTATCCTTGGGGGTGTACCAGTAAAGAGAAGGGTGCTTTTTTTCCAGGATGTTCCGCAACAAAGAATAATCCTGTTGTAATTGTTGGGCGGAGAATTTTTTGTTTGGATCGTAATTTTTGGTTGTGGCACAGGAGTATAACAATAACGGCAGCATAAGTAAAGAGAGGAAGTGAAATTTATTCATTTTGGCAAAACTAAGATAAAGTAAAGTTAAAATGCTTTGCCAATAACCACATAACCAAATTTAGCCCCCCGGCATACAAATAGTTTCATAGCTTGTGCAAAGCAAACATTGAAGTAGCTGCTTTATTTAACGAACCTGCCCGATTTATATTTTATGAGATTGATTTCATTTTTCACTTTAATTCTCCTGTCTTCCTGTGCTTCAATAATCGGGCTTACTAAAATTAAAGACCTTAAAACTGAAGAAATGGCTTCTTTTTTAAAGCAACACCACATAAATTACCCGGAAATTTATTTTATTGATGCAGATTATAAAAAGCAATTGCTGAAACTTTCTAACGATACAGGTTTGTTAAAACATCATTTACAGCCGCTACAGGCTTCTTATTATAACAAAGAAGGAAAGCTAATCAGTTTTCACATAAATTGTAATGCACCGGGCTTTCCAAATCTTAATTGGAATTATAAGAAAGTGATGGAAGTTTTTCCTCCAGAATCGCAGGCACCGGTTGATACTTTATTAAACCTGCAAACACATTTGATGTATTTAAAATCAAGCAGTAGCAAACAAATTGAAACAGAAAAAGAGGTTGATTATTTTATTATAGTTTATTGGGCAAATTTTTTAAAAAGACAAAGTATTGGCTTAATAAATGCGGTAAATGAAAATATAAAATTGAATTTTGAGAATAAGAAAATTAAAATAATTTATGTGTGCTCAGACAATGTGTTTGTAGAATATATACAAAGGCCTGGCAAAAAATTATTTATCAATCATGATTATGCAATACAAAATTTTAATCGGCTTTTTCTTTCTTTTTTCATGTACCACAATATTAAAGAAGTCTTTTAAAGTAAATCGAAAATTTTCATTTAACTCCAAGTCCGAATATTATAATTACTTGATAAATAAAAAAGGATTTCCTAAAGAGAAAATTCTTTTTCTTGACTCAATATCATACATAAATTTTGGACAAAAAGCCCTAATGGTGGAAAACCTCATGATTTATTTCGGAAGTTTTTTAAACGATTCGGTATCAATAAAAAAATCGCCTTTTTTAAAAGACAATCAAGCCTGCATAGGCAGAATGAAAAGTGAGATTGAAAAAAACCTGAGCATGGTTGTTTATGCAGATAGTGCGGTTGAATTAAAAATGAATCTGTCAAAATTTAATCTTTGTTACCTGTACAATAAAAGTAAATTCAGTACTGTTATCAATAAAAAACGCCTGAAAATATTTTTAATTTATTATTATTCCTTTGGAACCTATTACGATAAGCTTTATAAAGAGATAGAAGAAGCCTGTTTAAATAATATAGAGAAAACAGACCTGTTTATCATCAGTGTTGACCCGGTTTATGCTTTAAAAAATCAGTAGCTCTCAAAATAAAAATATTGAAACAGCTTTAGTTGCGTTATTGGGCAATTAGAATATTGCAGTAAATAAACGTTCAGCTTTTTATTTCAAATGATTCCACCCTTGCGCCACCAACTCATGTTTATTTCCGCCACGGGTAATAAAAGTTTTTCCTTCGGCGGCTTCGGTAATATAACCGATAATGCTAAGGCCGTTATTGGCTGCTATCTTTTCATGATCGGCCTGCGAAACGGTAAACAACAGTTCATAATCTTCGCCACCGCTTAATGCACAGGCGGTGGGGTCCAGCTCAAGTTTGTAAGCAAAATCCTTGCTGTCTTCATTTAAAGGCAGTTTATCTTCATACAAAACACAACCAACATTGCTTTGCTTGCAAATATGCAACATCTCACTGCTTAAACCATCGCTGATGTCCATCATGCTGGTTGGTGTAATTTTATGTTCGGCAAAATATTCAATCACGTCTTTTCGGGC
>JANMWP010000708.1:0-1672 GCA_031394065.1 Chitinophagaceae bacterium | reverse complement strand
AATTGACAAATTTAAAATTGGGATTACTGATAAATTTTATTGTTGTGTATTTAAAAGATGAGATTAAGCGGATCATTAATACGTATTAGTTGTTCGTTGTTTTCTTTGTATTCGTTGTTTACTTTGCGTGAAATAAAAAATATGGCTGAAGAAATAAAAGCACCACCGGCAAATTTTAAAGTTACCATCGATAATATTACCATCGAGGTAAAGCCCGGCACCACAATATTGAATGCTGCCCGTACCATTGGTGGCGATGTTACACCGCCTGCAATGTGCTACTACAGCAAGTTACAAGGCAGTGGCGGCAAATGCCGTACCTGTCTTGTAGAAGTAGCTGCAGGATCTACCGCCGATCCAAGACCAATGCCTAAACTGGTAGCCAGTTGCCGTACTACGGTAATGGATGGCATGATAGTAAAAAATATTACCAGCGAAAAAGTCAAAGATGCAAGGGCGGGCGTGGTTGAATTTTTATTGTTAAATCATCCGCTGGATTGCCCTATTTGCGACCAGGCGGGCGAGTGTCATTTGCAGGATCTGGGATATGAGCATGGCAAGGAAGGTACCCGTTATGAATTTAAAAGACGCACATTCGAGAAAGAAGATATTGGCCCGTACATACAGTTGCACATGACCCGTTGCATTCTTTGTTACCGTTGTACTTATGTGGCAGACCAGTTAACAGATAAGCGTTCGCATGGTATTTTAGACAGGGGTGAACATGCAGAAATATCTACCTATATTTCCAAAGCAATTGACAATGATTTTAGCGGCAACATGATTGATGTTTGCCCGGTAGGAGCTTTAACTGATAAAACATTCCGCTTTAAAAACAGGGTTTGGTTTACCAAGCCGGTAGATGCTCACCGCAATTGCGAAAATCCTGACTGCTGTGGTAAAACAACTTTATGGTTGAGAGGTGATGAAGTATTTAGAGTCACAGCACGTAAAGACCAGTGGGGCGAAGTGCAAAGCTATGATGGTAAGCCAGGATGGATTTGCAATACCTGCCGTTTTGATAAAAAGAAAACAAGTGATTGGGTAATAGAAGGCGTTACAAAGATCAGCCGCCATTCAGTAATTTCGCAGGGAAAATATGAAGGGCTGGTAATACCCAAAGAAACGATCAAAGAAGTGATGGGGGGCCGCAGCCCAAGGTTGCTGATGGATATACATACGGAAAGTGAGGTTAACAAACCATCGGTTCATTTGAGTGAGATAAATGGTCCGGCACATTCGGATACTTTTGATAATGGGCAATAATAAAAGTGGTAGCGCATAGAAGGGGAGTTCCACAAAGGTTTACGGTACAAGGGAGTGACACAACGATGTACCACATAGGAACTAAAGCATGTAAAAAAATATTTTATATAAAAGATTATGTTGTTATCCATTGATTTGCCTTTAATTATTGAGAAACTTGTTTTAATTATTGTAGTGGTGATGTCATCATTGGTGATTGCTATGTATGCTACTTTTGCAGAACGTAAGGTGGCAGCGGTTATGCAGGATAGGATAGGACCAAACCGTGCCGGCCCAGGTGGTATTTTTCAGCCGTTGGCCGATGGATTGAAGTTGTTTTTTAAGGAAGAGATCATTCCAAATTTTTCTTCTAAATTTTTATTTATACTGGGTCCAAGTTTAGCGATGTTAACGGCTATGATGACAA
>JANMWP010000700.1:0-10110 GCA_031394065.1 Chitinophagaceae bacterium | reverse complement strand
TATTGCTGATGTACGGAAGAATAGAGCTGACGCTGGTTTCCTTCATCCCCATGTTCATCAGCTGGGTATGGATACTGGGCATCATGGGCATGGCCGGTATCCAGTTCAATATCATCAACATCATCATATCGGCACTTATTTTTGGCCTGGCGATGATTACAGCCTCTTTATCATGGATGGATTGTTGCAGGAATACAAGACAGGTAAAAAGAATCTTTCCTCTTTTAAATCCTCCATCATTTTATCGGCCATAACAACCATCGCAGGCATGGGCGTTTTAATTTTTGCAAAACATCCGGCTTTGCGGTCCATTGCATTCATTTCCATCATCGGCATTCTTTGTGTAGTTATTATGTCGCAGATATTAATTCCTTTCCTTTTTTCTATATTGATAAAGAACCGGGTTCAGCGCAAATTATTTCCATGGACGTTTTTTAACTTTCAGAAATCTTCATTTGCTTTTTCATTATTTATTTCGGTAAGCCTTTTCTTTACCGTGCTTGGGCGAACATTTATAAGATTACAGGTAAGGGAAAGAGGAAAATATTTTTATCATCTGTTGGTTTCAAAAGCTTGTTGGTTTTTAATGTATGTAATGGGTAATGTAAAAAAGAAGATCATCAACCCGCTGAAGGAAGATTTAAAAAAGCCTGCAATCATTATCTGCAATCATCAATCCTCATTAGATATTGTTCCGTTGATCATGCTGTACCCCAAAATATTAATGCTTACCAATAATAAAAAATGGAATGCACCTTTTTTCGGGCCGGTCATCCGCATGGCAGATTATTTTCCATCGGAACAGATTGAAGAGAAAATGGATAAAATTGCCGACAGAATGAAACACGGTTATTCTCTCATTATTTTTCCGGAAGGCACCCGGTCCGAAGATGGCGAGATAGGCCGTTTTCATAAAGGCGCATTTTACCTGGCCGAAAAACTGGATGCAGATATTTTGCCCATCATGATCCACGGCACCAATTACACCCTTACCAAAAAAGATGCATTACTTAAAAACGGGCAGGTAACACTTAAATATTTACCAAGAATTAAACCGGATGATAAAAACTTTGGAAAAGATTATACAGAAAGAGCTAAACTGGTTGGCCGCTATTTCAGGCAGGAATTTGATACGCTTAAAAAAGAAATTGAGCAACCGAAATACTTCCGGGAAAAACTGATTTACAACTATATTTATAAAGGGCCTTTTTTAGAGTGGTACATGCGGATAAAAACCAGGCTCGAAAAAAATTACCAGGTTTTTCATGAACTGGTTCCCATGCAGGGGAAGATACTTGATATTGGCTGTGGGTATGGGTTTATGAGTTACATGCTTTCTTTTACTTCGGCAAAAAGACAGATTACAGGTATTGATTATGATGAAGACAAAATTGATACCGCCAATAATTGCTTCA
Source organism: Chitinophagaceae bacterium (assembly GCA_031394065.1). Lineage (GTDB taxonomy): Bacteria > Bacteroidota > Bacteroidia > Chitinophagales > Chitinophagaceae > Ferruginibacter. The sequence goes on along the minus strand of JANMWP010000700.1, from coordinate 8,695 downwards.
GCAAAACAGATATGGTTAATTTTGTGCACAGCGATGTAATGGGTTTTGAATTTGGGAAATACGATGCCATTATATTGGCAGATATGTTGCATTACCTGCAACCGGCAGAACAAAAACAGGTTATTGAAAAATGTATCAGCAATCTGAACCCTGGCGGAAGCATCATTATAAGAGATGGCGATAAGGATAAAGAAGCAATGCATCAGAAAACAAAGCTCACCGAGGTTTTCTCTACCCAAATTTTTAATTTTAACAAGACAAAAAATATCGGGTTAAATTTTTTATCGGGAAGCATGATCAGGAAAATTGCTGCGGAAAATAACTTGTCCTGCAGCGAAAAACCAGATTCAAGACTTACATCTAACACCCTTTTTATTTTACAGCATACAAAGCAACAGATTGATGGAACCGGAATTTGACATAGTGATCATTGGAAGCGGCATGGGTGGATTGATTTGCGCTGATATACTTGGCCGTGAAGGCTACAAAGTTTGCGTGCTTGAAAAAAACCGGCAGCTTGGCGGCAGCCTGCAAACCTATGTAAGGGATAAAGTGATTTTTGATTCGGGGGTTCATTACCTGGGCGGACTGGGCGAAGGGCAAAATCTGTACCAGGTGTTTAAATATTTAGGAATTATTGATAAGCTGAAGTTGCAGAAAATGGATGAAGATGTTTTTGATAAGATATTGATTGAAGGCGATGATAAAGCATATGTATTTGCACAGGGCTACGAAAATTTTATTCAGCACCTGTTGAAAGATTTTCCCAACGAAGAAAAAGCATTGCGGCTTTATTGTGATAAGATAAAGGAAGTGTGCAGCAAATTCCCCTTGTATAATTTAAGAACCGGTGGCAATATTAATGAAAAAAATGAAGTGCTGGGTATTGATACCAGAACTTTTATTGAATCAATTACCAGCGATAAAAAATTACAGGCTGTGCTGGTGGGCAACAGTATGCTCTATGTTTTGCAATCTGGCAAAACACCTTTTTATGTACATGCTATGATATTGAACAGCTATATTGAAAGCTCCTGGAAATGTATTGACGGCGGCTCGGATATTGGAAAATTTATGGCTAGAAATATACGGGAACATGGCGGCGTTATTCACCGCAATACAGAAGTAAAAAGAATTGTGGTAGAAGACGGGAAAGTTAGTTATGTAGAAACTGTGGATGGTTCAAATGTGTATGCAAAGAATTTCATCAGCAACATGCATCCACAACGAACCCTGGAAATGACAGAAAGCAATCTTATTAAACAGGCCTACAAACATCGCATTAAAAGTCTGGAAAACTCGATAGGTGGTTTTGTGGTGAATATTGTTTTTGAAAAAGAAGCGTACCCATACATAAAAAATAATTTTTACTTTCATAAAAATGGACAGGAATGGAATTTGACAGAATACACAGAAGAAAACTGGCCAACCTGTTATGCGGTATTTTTCTCGGCATCATCAAAATCCCCGGTACATGCCGAATCAATGACATTGCTTACTTACATGCGTTTTGATGAAGTAAAAGAATGGGCAGGCACATTCAATACGGTATCAAAAGAAGATGACCGGGGAAAAGATTATGAAGCATTTAAAAAAGCAAAAGCCGAAAAATTGCTTGACCTCGTTGAGGAAAAATTCCCGGGTTTGCGAAAAGCAATAAAATCATATTATACCGCAACTCCTTTATCATACCGGGATTATATTGGTACTGATGACGGCTCCATGTATGGCATTGCCAAGGATTACAGCAATCCGTTAAAAACATTTATATCGCCCCGTACCAAAATACCCAACCTGTATTTAACCGGGCAAAATCTTAATTTACATGGCATATTGGGCGCAACTATGAGCGGCCTGGTAACCTGCACAGCTTTTTTAGGGAGCGAAGACATCATAGAAAAAATAAGAAATGCTTAACTGGAAAAAAACAGGAAGACGGACTTTAAGGGTATTGGGCGTAATTTTTATTTTACTGCTCATTAGTGCCATATACCTGGTGCAGGTTTCAAAAGTTGATCCGCCAAAACCCGCCGACATGAGCAGCCTGCAGTTGCAGCGTACTGATCATGGTGATGGTTTTTATACCATAAAGAACAACTGGTTTCGCCACAGTAAAAGTGGCCTGTACGAACTGTATGTAGAAGGTGATGCTTTTGAACGGGGTGTTATCAATGGTAAACTTACCGAAGAATTAGTGGTACGGCAGGAAGATCATTTTGCAGAGCAGATTACAAAAATGGTGCCTTCAAAATTTAAAAGGAATTTTTTAAAATACCTGATTGGTTTTTTTAACCGCAACCTCGATAAAAATGTAACCGAAGAATACAAGGAAGAAATTTACGGCGTATCAGAATCTGCATCTCCCAAATACCAATACCTGGGCAGCAACTACCAACGCATTTTAAATTACCATGCCGCACATGATATTGGCCATGCGGTGCAAAACCTGGCGCTGGTTGGCTGTACATCATTTGGCACCTGGGGAAGCATGAGTGCCGACAGCACGATGATCATTGGCCGCAATTTTGATTTTTATGTGGGCGATAAATTTGCAGAAGATAAGATTGTTGCATTCTTCAACCCAACAAAGGGCCATAAGTTTATGACGGTTACCTGGGGTGGTTTTGTTGGTGCGGTAAGTGGTATGAACGACCAGGGAATTTCCGTAACCATCAATGCGGCTAAAACTGCACTGCCAGCAGGTTCTGCAACACCGGTCTCCATTGTAACCAGGGAAATTTTACAATACGCAAAAAATATTCAGGAAGCCATTGCCATTGCAAAGTCAAGAAAGATGTTTGTGTCCGAATCTTTTTTAGTGGCATCGGCGGCTGATAATAAAGCAGTGATTATTGAAAAAACACCCGATGACCTGGATGTGTATGACCCACGGAAAGAATTTATTGTTTGCACCAATCATTTTCAAAGCAATGGTTTGGGTAAAACAAAAATGAATATGGAGCAGGAGAATGAAAGTGCATCATCTTACCGCTATAAAAGATTGATGGAGCTGCTGGATGCCAACGGAAAAAACACGGTACAAAAAACAGTAAATATTCTACGTGATCAAAAAGGATTGAACGGTGCTAATATTGGTATGGGCAACGAAAAATCCATCAACCAGTTAATTGCCCATCACTCCATTGTTTTTGAACCAAAAAAATTAATTGTTTGGGTTTCTACTTCGCCATGGCAACTGGGCCAATACGTGGCTTATGATCTGAATAAAATATTTGCCATGCATGGTATGCAGGATAATAAGGAAATTGCCGACAGCAGCTTAACCATTGCTGCCGATTCATTTTTATTAACGCCGGCGTATAAAAAATTTCAGGCCTTCAGAAATATAAAGCAACAGATATTGGATGGCGGAACGGTAAATACAGACAATCTTGTTGCCAGCAATCCTGAATTTTATAATGCGTATCTTTTGGCAGGCGATTATCTCTACAAACAAAAAGAATATGCTGCGGCTTTGCAGAATTATAATGTTGCCTTAACAAAAGTTATTGCTACAAAAAAAGAAGAAGATCATATTAAAGAGCAGATAAAAAAGATTAATAAAAAACTTGCACCATGATATTTGGAATTGGTACAGATTTGATAGAAGTTGAGCGTGTTGCTGATAAGATGGGAAAAAAGCAGGGCTTTAAAGAACTTGTTTTTTCTGCCGGTGAAATTATATATTGTGAAGCCATGACTTTTAAATACGAACATTATGCAGCCCGCTTTGCAGCCAAAGAGGCTTTTTTAAAAGCAATTGGTACCGGTTGGCGAAACGGCACAGCATTTAATGAAATTGAAATTTATAATGATGAAGAGGGAAAACCGGAAATTCGTTTTCATGGCATCACAGCAAAAACAATTGCTGATTTGAAGCTTGGAAAAATTTTCGTTTCACTATCCCATCTTAAAACCATGGCATGTGCAATGGTTGTAATTGAATGTTGATTTTGGTTAACAGATTCAAGTCTTAAAAAGTTATACTGTCAGTCTGAGCTTGTCGAAGACGGGTTTATATGTAATAAAAGGGTTTTTATCGTTGCACCGCCTTCGACAAGCTCAGGCTGACAGCCTTTAAATATGAACAGTAATAAAATATTTTTATAAGCGTATGAACTACTCACCCGAAACAGCCTTTTTAAGTAAGGAAGAAATCATTGCCATGCAGGAAACAAAACTGCAGGAAACAATTGCCTATCTTAATAAGCACTCTCCTTTTTATAAAGAATTTTTTTCAAAGGCAAGGTTCAATCCATCGGGCATTAAAACCATGGAAGACCTGAGTGTAATTCCTGTAACTATCAAAGAAGACCTGCAGCAACGCAACGATGATTTTTTATGTGTGCCCCGTAATAAAATTATTGAGTACAGCTCTACCTCCGGTACTTTGGGCAACCCGGTTACCATCATGCTTACCGAAAATGATTTAGCCCGTTTAGCATGTAATGAATACGCTTCTTTTGTAAGTACCGAAGGTTCGGTAAATGATGTTTACCAGATTATGCTTACGCTTGACAGGCAGTTCATGGCCGGCATGGCTTATTATTCCGGTATACAAAAATTGGGTGCCGGTATCATCAGGCTTGGTCCGGGTGTGCCATCCTTACAATGGGAAACTATATTAAGGCTGAAGCCCACAGCAATTATTGCGGTTCCTTCATTCATCGTTAAATTAATCAGCTATGCACAGGAACATAAAATTGATATAAACAGCACCACAGTAAAAAAAGCAATTTGTGTTGGTGAAAATATCCGCAATTCAGATTTTACATTGAATGCTTTGGGGAAAAAAATTACCGATACCTGGGACATCAAATTATTTTCAACCTATGCATCTACCGAAATGCAAACAGCATTTACAGAATGTGCCGAATGCAAAGGCGGCCACCTGCAACCCGATTTGTTGATTGTAGAATTATTAGATGAGATGAACAAAGCCGTAGCACCCGGCGAACCCGGCGAAGTAACCATTACCACGCTTGGTGTGGAAGGCATGCCCCTGCTGCGTTACAAGACAGGTGATATATGTGTGTATGATGATGAGCCCTGCGCCTGTGGCCGAAACAGCTTACGGTTATCGCCGGTGATGGGCCGCAAAAAACAAATGCTGAAATACAAAGGCACCACTTTATACCCACCGGCACTTTTTGATATTTTGCACGAAATGGAAAATGTAATTGATTATGTGGCCGAAGTATCATCTAATGAAATGGGAACGGACGAAGTACTGATATACATCGTGCCGGATAATTTTGATGAAGAAACCAACAGAAAGATAAGGGCAAACCTGCAGGCCAGGTTAAGGGTTAGTCCGCATGTAAAATATATTACCGAAGAAGAAATTAAAAAGATACAGATGCCTGAAGCCGGCAGAAAAATCATCAGGTTTATTGACAGGAGGAATTGATTTTGTTTAAAATGTTGCCGACAGGGTTGCCAACCTTTTAAAAGTATTTTAAAGTTAGCAGTCTTTGCAAAGGTTGGCAACCCTTTAAGACAGATGCCTGAAGCCAGAAGAAAAATTATCAAATTTATTGAAAGCATAATTAATTTGTTAAAGGGTTTGGCGATAAGGTTGCCAACCTTTTAAAAGCATTTTAAAGTTAGCAGTCTTTGCAAAGGTTGGCAACCCTTTAATACAGCGTGACTGATTTTTTGAATCAGATAGCAGCCTTAATAAATATTCATTCAACATTTACTTTATTAAAAGCCGTTTTTAATAACAACCTTTTTAGCCTACTTTTATACTCCTTAAAATAAAACTTATGAATGATCAGTATGATGTAGTGGTCCTTGGCGGAGGACTTGCAGGACTTACCTTATCCTTACAACTAAAGGATGCCAAACCCGGTATTTCCATACTGGTTTTGGAAAGAAGAGAAACAGAAGCATCTACTGCTGCACATAAAGTGGGCGAATCAACTGTTGAACTGGGCACGCATTATTTAAGAGAAGTTTTAAACCTGAAAGGTTATCTCGAAGAACATGAACTTCCCAAACATGGCCTGCGTTTTTTCTTTAAAAATGATACCAAGGAAGATATTACAAGCCGTGTAGAACTTGGTCCACGCCTGCGTTTGCCGGTACCCAGCCACCAGCTTGACAGAGGCACGCTTGAAAATTACCTGATGCGGTTTACCAAAGAAAAAGGAACTGATTTGATTTTGGGGGCAAAAGTTTCGGGGGTTGATATTGATGTTGAAAATCTGCATACGGTTAGTTATATAAAAGATGGCGAAGAGATAAAAGTAAAATGCCGCTGGGTTGCCGACGCATCAGGCAGAGCAAGTATTTTGAAACGTAAATTTCAGTTTCAAAAACCAATGGAGCATCACAGCAATGCGGTGTGGTGGAGATTAAAAGGCGTTATTGATATTGACACCTGGACGGATAATAAAGACTGGCAGGGTTTTCTTGAACCGGGCCTGCGTTATTTGAGTACGGTACATTTTATGGACAGCGGCTATTGGTTATGGGTAATTCCGTTGGGTTCTAAAAATACGAGCATTGGTATTGTTGCCGATCCGGCTGTGCATCCTTTTGAAACATACAATACGTACGAAAAAGCAGTTGAATGGATGAAAGTAAATGAGCCACTGGCATATAAAATGCTGGTGCCTTTGGGCGAAGGCGATGGATTATTGGATTTTAAAATTCTGAAACATTATGCCCATCATTCCGGAAGGGTTTATTCTAAAGACAGATGGGGAACAGCTGGTGAGTCAGGTCCTTTTTTAGATCCGCTGTATTCGCCCGGTACCGATTTTATTGCCATGAATAATTCCTGGCTGAGCGATTTGATATTGCGTGATCTTGATGGAGAAGATATTGAAACCCGTGTAAATGTCTATGAACAATGTCACCTGGCATTGGTTGATGCCTGGATACCGGTTTACCAGAATAAATACCTGCTGATGGGGAATACCCAGATCATGGTAATAAAAATTTTCTGGGATTGGGCAACTTACTGGGCCATACCGGCACATTTATTTGCTAATAAAGCTTTAACCAATATCAGGATATTGAAAGATTTGTTTGCAGCAAAAAATGGCCTGGGCCGTAAGTTTGGCGAATTGCATAAAGTAATGCAGGATCTTTTTTTAGAATGGCTTCCGTTTGAAAATAAAATATTTTCAAACCGCTACATCGATCCTTTTGACCTGGCTGTGTTGAGAAAATTTCAGGAAGATATTGAAGTGCAGCGTGAGCCTGCTGAACTGATTGAGCAGATAGCTGCAAACATGAACATGTTGGAACAGCTGGCTGTGGCTATTTTCAGGCTGGTGAATACAGAAGTTAATGGTGCATCGCCCGATATAAAAATAAACCCTTACACCATTAACTTGGGTAAAAAAGAAGGAGCGGTAATGCTTGATACCAAATCGGACAAAGCCATTGCACCCGGCGATGCCATCATGAAAGATGTAGATGTGATGTGGTTTTACCCGAAAGTGGAGATGGAAACGGTTTAAAACATTGGCAAAATTTTGAACTTTGCCAATGTTAGCATTTCCAAAAAAAGACAATTGGGGGTAATGCTTTTTGGTATTTGATTTACGAATACCGCCCAATCAGATACCATGAATACAGCATTACAAAAAACGGAAGAAATAAGAGCTGTTTTTTTAGACACACAACTTTTTTATGCAAAACATGATGACCTGCGTGCATTGATTGAATACCTGGAAAACAGGGAAAAAGAATTTAGTTCCATTGCCTATGAAAGTGCTTCCATGGTCATTGCATTAAAAAGTTTTGAAAGAGATACATTTCCCAATGAATGGCTTTTATTTGCCAATGGTGCTGCCGCTGCACACCAGCCACAGGTTTATGTAGGACTTGGTTGGGCAATTGCAAAACGCAATCTTTCTTTTTTAACAGTAGTAGAAAAACTCGACACCCGGTTTTATTTTAGAATTGCTGATGGTTGTGGTTATTATGATGGAAGTTTTAGAAAACGACAAACAGTAATAAACCAACAGCTCCCGGTTTATTTACCAGATGCAGCCATGCCCATCTACTACCAGGGTGTTGGCCGCAGTATTTGGTACACAGAAAAAGCGGATATACATAAAATATGTAGTACAATAGAAACATTTTCACCTGATAAACACGCAGATCTTTGGCGGGGTGTTGGTATTACCGTTGCTTATGTAGGCGGTTGTGATGATGTCGATTTAAAAACACTATTGCAATATGCAGCTACAAACGGATTTCAATTGGCTTGCGGCGCTGCGTTGGCTGCAAGGTCACGTGGCATGGCAAATACAATGACGGCGGATACCGACCACTGCTCCCGTTTGTGGTTTGCACTTACTGCAGATACTGCTACCATTGCAAATGAAGATGTTTATTGCAACTGGATGATGCAAATTGAAGAGCAGGTGGCAGCAGGGTTTAAATAATCAGTAAGCTAAATTTTACCAGCTGTGTACCTTCCTTCTTTTTGAAAAAAACATAAAAAAAGATTCCAAAACGGAATCTCTTTTTATTAATCTTTTTTGTTTTAAATTAATTTACCGTAATCAACAATGGTTGGTATCCGCCTCTCTTCATCTTTGCCCTGCCAATATACTGGTTCCTGTTTATTCTTGTAAATTGAGAAGGAAAAAGCATAACCTCTTCTTCCCTGGTATCAAAAACCAATTCTTTTGAAATTGCACCGGCATTGTCAATTTTAGCAACCACAACC
>JANMWP010000598.1:0-2674 GCA_031394065.1 Chitinophagaceae bacterium | reverse complement strand
CTGCCATCTACTTTAATGATTAAGCCTGAGCGCATATCTGCTGTTGTTGCCATATTATCACATTTTTTATCCCAATACTTATCGGGAGGGTGCAAAAGTAGGAATAGTAAGGCTAAATCCGAAATTCAGTTTGACCTCACCCCCAACTGAGCTAAGCTCGTTCCTTTGCAGGAACTCCTAAGGGAGAGGGGGCTTTAGAACCTACAATTTCAGATTACTTTTTTTATACTTAACAATCAGTTATCAAACAAAGCAATTAGTTTTACAAAAATTTTGAGGGATGAAAAAATCAGTTTTTACTTTAATTGCAATCTGCACAGTTTTCAATGTTTTGGCACAAACAGATACCAGCCAGAAGTATTTCAAATTTCCCACCATACCTCCTTTCAGCATTACAAAAGTGCCCGACAGCAGCAACTTTACTCAAAATCTGTTGAAAAAAAAGAAGCCAACTGTGTTATTCTTTTTTAACCCCGATTGTGACCATTGCCACCTGGAAACTAAAAATTTAATAGCTAAAATAGATCAGCTTAAAAATGTACAGATATTGATGATATCCATTCTGGATTTTAATTCCATCAAAAAGTTTTACAACGACTATAAAATTGCCGATTATCCAAACATTACCATGGCAAGAGAAGCCACATACAATTTACCAGGCTTTTATAATATCCATTCTATACCTGATGTATATGTGTACGATAAAAAAGGTAAATTCATTACTACCTTTAAAAAAGAATTTCCAGTTGAAAAAATTGCAGCATTATTCTGATTTCTTATTCAGGTTGATAATTCTGAAAAATTCGATTTTAACTCACTTCGTATTTAATTATCTTTGCAGCGCAAAATATTTTTCTACACTAAACATACATACATGAAAATAACTGTAGTTGGAGCCGGAGCTGTAGGTGCTACCTGTGCCGACAATATTGCCCGTAAAGAACTTTGTAACGAACTGGTGATACTTGATATTAAAGAAGGTGTTGCCGAAGGCAAGGCTATGGACCTGATGCAAACCGCTACCCTGCTGGGTTTTGACACCAGGATCACCGGAAGCACCAATGATTATTCCAAAACAGCCGGAACAGATGTTGCGGTTATCACTTCAGGCATTCCCCGTAAACCGGGCATGACCAGGGAAGAACTGATTGGCATAAATGCCGGTATTGTAAAATCGGTAACCGAAAATATTTTAAAGCATTCTCCCGATGCCATTATTGTTGTAATCAGCAACCCGATGGATACCATGACTTACCTGGCTTTAAAATCGAGCGGTTTACCCAAAAACAGAATTATCGGCATGGGCGGTATTTTAGACAGCAGCCGTTTTAAATATTTTTTATCAACGGCTATGGGTTGCCCCGCAACTGATTTACAGGCGGTGGTTGTTGGTGGACATGGAGATACCACTATGATTCCTTTGGCAAGATTGGCTACTTACCAGGGAACACGGGTTTCTAATTACTTAGATGCGGAGACTTTGAAAAAAGTTGTTGCCGATACCATGGTTGGCGGCGCAACACTTACCGGTTTATTGGGCACAAGTGCCTGGTATGCACCGGGTGCTGCCGGCGCTGCATTGGTAGAAGCCATTGTAAGGGATGAGAAAAAATTATTCACTTGCTGTGTTTATTTAGATGGTGAATACGGACAAAAAGATATTTGTATAGGTGTGCCGGTTGTTATTGGACGAACCGGTATTGAAAAGATTATTGATTATAAATTGAATGACGAAGAACAGGCAGCTTTTAATAAAAGTGCCGATGCAGTGCGGAGTATGAATGCCGCACTGGAGAATCTTTAAAATAAATAAATTAGTCTTAAGCCCCGTTTTATGGGGCTTTTTTTTGCCCGGCTGCAAAATTTAAAAGATAAATGTTAACTTGGGGCAAGTGAAACTAATCTGCAAAATATTTCTGCTCTGCATTACCTGCATTTTTTTATACCTGCAATCAAATGCTCAATTACTGATAACTGCCGAAAGCAATGCACAGGCATTAGTGCAAAAGTTGCTCGGTGCCGGTGTCACAGTTAGCAATGTAACCCTTAATCATGCCAGTATTGCTACTGCAATATTTAATAATAGCGGAGGGAATAATTTAGGATTAGATAGTGGTATTGTTTTGACCACCGGCAGGGCAAAAACAAATTTCAATACAGGTGATTGGGGGCTGGATGGAGATGGAGTTACAATTGCCGATACCCATTTAGCAGATACGATTTTAGGTTTTGGGGGCGATGCCGAACTTTCTGCTTTGGTGGGTGGAAAACAAACATTTGATGCTATAATACTTGAGTTTGATTTTGTACCATTGGGTGATTCGATAAAATTCAGGTATGTATTAAGTTCAGAAGAATACCCCGAATATGCATGTACTCCTCCACCAAATGACTTTTATGATGTGTTTGGTTTCTTTATTACCGGGCCGGGATTCCCGATATCAAAAAATATTGCATTAATACCAGGCACCAATACAGAAGTAAGTATTCATACAATTAATGATGTTGGATGCAGTATATATTCTCAATATTATGTTGACAATCTTAATAACAAATGGTTTTGGCACGATGGACATACAACTGTTTTAACCGCTCAGGAAAGAGTAACACCCTGTCAACAGTATCATTTAAAACTTGCCATTGCCGATGTCAGTGATGGGCAATGGGACAGCGG
>JANMWP010000597.1:0-2554 GCA_031394065.1 Chitinophagaceae bacterium | reverse complement strand
GGCCAGCATGGGGATGGTCTTTTCTTTTAAAACCGATTCTTCATTCTCGGGTCCCAGCACCACATCTGCCACATCTTTTAATTTAATGTCGGCACTGTTTATATTTTTTACAATCAGTTCCCTAAACTGTTCTTCGGTATTCAACCGCCCGAAAGTGCGTATGGTAAGTTCTGTTGCATCGCCTGATATTTTACCTGATGGTAATTCAATATTTTCCCTGGCCAAAGCAAGTTGTACATCACGTGGTGTAATAGAAAAGGCAACCAGTTTATCTGGATTGAGCCAGATACGCATGGCATATTTTTTTTCGCCCCATACATTTACAGCACTTACACCCGGTATGGTTTGAATGCGTTCTACAATATTATTTTGTACAAACTCGGTAAGCTGCAATTGATTTTTAACCGAGCTTTGAATGATCATGAAAACGATAGGATCGCTGCTGGCATCGGCCTTGGATACTACAGGCGGTGCATCCAGATCCGCAGGTAATGAACGGGTTGCCTGTGATACTTTATCCCGTACATCGTTGGCTGCAGCTTCCAGGTCAACATCCAGTTCAAACTCAACATTAATATTGCTGCTGCCATTGCTACTGCTTGATGTAATATTTTTTATACCGGCAATACCATTGATTGCTTTTTCAAGCGGCTCTGTAATTTGGGATTCTACGATATCTGAATTGGCACCGGGATATGATGCCCGTACATTGATGTTGGGAGGATCGATAGCCGGATAATCTCTTACGCCAAGAAATTTATAACCTATCAATCCAAATAAAATAATGATTAAGTTAAACACAATGGCCAGTACCGGTCTGCGTAAACTTAATTCTGAAATATTCACAGTGGTTTATTTATTTAATTTGAAATTATTTTATTTACCTGAATCTTGCCGCCTGGTTTTGCTGTTAACAGGCCGGTTACTAAAATGGTATCACCGGCTTTTAGTCCGCTGGTAATTTCTACTTTAGCCGAATCTCTGAAACCCAAGGTAACCACCTGCATGGAGGCCATACCATCTTTTAATATAATTACTTTTTTATTGCGGGCATCTGGTATTACCGACTGCGATGGAATCATCAACGCATTATTATTATCGCCCAGCGGCACTTTAACTTTTGCAAAAGCGCCTGCTATCAACTTACTGCCTGGTTGTTTTACATTGGCAATTACCCGCAGGCTGCGGTTTTCCTCTGCAATAATATTTTCAGTTGCAGAAATTACTGCCTGGTAAATATCACCGCTTCCTTCTACTGTAAAATTTACAGCCGTTCCGTTTTTCATTTTATTGCCATATTGCTCCGGAACGGTAAAGTCGAGTTTTAGCTGACTTACTTTACGCAAGGTTGCTATTAATGTTTGCGGAGAGATAAATGCACCTTTTGTGATGGTAGTGATACCGATTTTACCACTGAAAGGCGCTCTCAGCAAAGTTTTTGAAATACTGGTCTGCACTATATTCATATCAGCTTTTATAGTATTTACCGAAAGCACCTGCATGTCATATTCCTGCTGACTAACACCGCCAATTTTTAAAAGCGATTCATAACGTGCCGTTGTTTGCTGTGCTGTTTTTAGCTGAATATTCAGTTTTTGTAACTGTGCCTGCAAATCACCATCATATAATTTTAATAATAAACTGCCCTGGCCAATATTGCTGCCTTCTTTAAAATATACTGCCGTTACCCTTCCGCTAACATCGGGATGCAGTTCTACTTCTTCAGAAGCTGCCAGGCTTCCGGGCACTTCAATATCCTGCGACAGTAATGACGGAGCAACTATAAAAACATCAACTTTGGTTGGAGGTTTGCTTGCAGGGCCTGCTGCCAGTTTCTTTTCATCTTTATCAGAAGATTTGCAGGCAATAGCCAAAACAGTAAGACTGAGAAATAACAAAACGGTATTGATAATGTATCGAACCACTATTGCATGATTTAGTTATTGGTGAAACAAATTTAATCAGGCTAAGTTCAATAATTAAGCTGAAAATGCGATAAATAAATTATTAGTGGAGAATATACGGGATGAATAAACTATACTATTTAGTTATAACTTTTACAGTTTGCTTTATCCGGTTGGCCTGGTGTATCAGTTCCTGCTTTTCTTTACTCAGGATAGTGATATGCCCCATCTTTCTGCCGGGGCGGGTTTCTTTTTTGCCGTAGATATGAACAAATACATTTTCTATCTGCAGAATTTCATTCAATCCTTCATAAACGGCTTCGCCGGTATGTCCTTCGGCACCCAAAAGATTTACAATTGCAGCCGGTAAAATATGTTCTGTACTACCTAATGGGTAGCCCAACATTACCCGCCAAAGCATATCAAATTGCGAACTGAAGTTTGCTTCAATGGTATGATGGCCGCTGTTGTGTACCCTTGGGGCAGTTTCGTTTACAAAAACATTGTCGTCAATATCAACAAATAACTCCACGGCAAAAATACCGGGGCTTTTTAAATCTTTAACTACTTTTAAAGCTACCGCTTCTACCTTCCACAATACTTTTTCAGGAATATCGGCCGGACTTATCTGGTATTCGAGTAAATTCAGC
>JANMWP010000595.1:0-1701 GCA_031394065.1 Chitinophagaceae bacterium | reverse complement strand
GGCCAGCATGGGGATGGTCTTTTCTTTTAAAACCGATTCTTCATTCTCGGGTCCCAGCACCACATCTGCCACATCTTTTAATTTAATGTCGGCACTGTTTATATTTTTTACAATCAGTTCCCTAAACTGTTCTTCGGTATTTAGCCGCCCGAAAGTGCGTATGGTAAGTTCTGTTGCATCGCCTGATATTTTACCTGATGGTAATTCAATATTTTCCCTGGCCAAAGCAAGTTGTACATCACGTGGTGTAATGGAAAAGGCAATCAGTTTATCCGGATTTAACCAGATACGCATGGCATATTTTTTTTCGCCCCATACATTAACAGCACTTACACCCGGTATGGTTTGAATACGCTCTACAATATTATTTTGTACAAACTCGGTAAGCTGCAGCTGGTTTTTGACCGAGCTTTGAATAATCATGAAAACGATAGGATCGCTGCTGGCATCGGCTTTGGATACAACAGGCGGTGCATCCAGATCGGCAGGTAATGACCGGGTTGCCTGCGATACTTTATCCCGTACATCATTGGCTGCAGCTTCCAGGTCAACATCCAGTTCAAACTCCACATTGATATTACTGCTGCCATTGCTGCTGCTTGAGGTAATATTTTTTATACCCGCAATACCATTGATTGCTTTTTCAAGTGGCTCTGTAATTTGCGATTCTACAATGTCTGAATTGGCACCGGGATATGATGCCCTTACATTGATGTTTGGAGGGTCGATGGCTGGATAATCTCTCACGCCAAGAAATTTATAACCTATCAATCCAAATAAAATAATGATTAAGTTAAGCACAATGGCCAATACCGGCCTGCGTAAACTTAATTCTGAAATATTCACAGTGGTTTATTTATTTAATTTGAAATTATTTTATTTACCAGAATCTTGCCGCCAGGTTTTGCTGTTAACAGGCCGGTTACTAAAATGGTATCACCGGCTTTTAGTCCGCTGGTAATTTCTACTTTAGCCGAATCTCTGAAACCCAATGTAACCACCTGCATGGAGGCCAAACCATCTTTTAATACAATTACTTTTTTATTGCGGGCATCGGGTATTACCGACTGCGATGGAATCATCAACGCATTGTTATTATCGCCCAGCGGCACTTTAACTTTTGCAAATGCACCGGCAATAAGCTGATTGCCCGGCCTGCTTACATTTGCAATTACCCGCAGGCTGCGGTTTTCTTCGGCAATAATATTTTCGGTAGCAGAAATTACTGCATGGTAAATATCACCGCTTCCTTCCACTGTAAAATTTACAGCACTTCCGTTTTTCATTTTATTGCCATATTGCTCCGGAACTGTAAAGTCGAGTTTTAACTGACTTACTTTGCGCAAGGTTGCTATTAATGTTTGTGGAGAGATAAATGCGCCTTTTGTAATTGTAGTGATGCCGATCTTACCACTGAAAGGCGCTCTCAACGAAGTTTTTGAAATACTGGTTTGCACAATATTCATATCAGCCTTGATGGTATTTACAGAAAGCATCTGCATGTCATATTCCTGCTGACTAACACCGCCGATTTTTAAAAGTGCTTCATAACGTGTCGTTGTTTGCTGCGCTGTTTTTAGCTGAATATTCAGTTTTTGTAATTGTGCCTGCAAATCACCATCATATAATTTTAATAATAAACTGCCCTGGCCAATATTGCTGCCTTCTTTAAAATATACTGCTGTTACCCTTCCGCTAACA
>JANMWP010000540.1:0-3196 GCA_031394065.1 Chitinophagaceae bacterium | reverse complement strand
CGGGCACGCCCGGGTCGAGATAGCGCGACGGCCGGTGCAGGCTGACCGGCAGCCGCACCCGCCGCCCCGCGCGCCACGCCGCCATCCGTTCGGCAGCGAGCGATCCGACGACAGTGACGACGATGCCGCCAACAGGGCGGGATGGGCTGGACGGGCGGGTCTTTCCGACTGGCTGATCGTTTGCACGTGCGTCTCCATGGTTGCGGCAACTCCGCGCCAAAGGAGATCGTGAATGCAAATCCTGCTCATGATGCTCGGCTGGACGTTAGCAACATTAACACCAACTGAATTGTGGCAAAATTTTGCTGCACTTAATGCAATTCCCCGGGCTTCAAAAAAAGAAGAAGCTGTTATACAGTTCATGATGGACTTTGGAAACAAACTGAACCTGCCCACAAATAAAGATGAAATTGGCAATGTGATCATCAAAAAACCTGCAACTGCCGGTATGGAAAATAAACAAACCGTTTGTTTGCAAAGCCACTTGGATATGGTGCATCAAAAAAACGGCGATACCGATTTTGATTTTGCAACACAGGGCATCAATATGTTTGTAGAAGATGATTGGGTAAAAGCAAAGGGCACCACATTGGGTGCCGATAATGGCATAGGTGTGGCTTCTATAATGACCATACTTGCTGCTGATGATATTCCGCATCCCGCCCTGGAAGCACTTTTTACCATTGATGAAGAAACCGGAATGACCGGTGCCCTTGGCTTAAAAGGTGGATTATTAGATGCTGAAATATTATTGAATTTAGATACTGAAGATGATGATGAACTCACCATTGGCTGTGCTGGTGGTATTGATGTAAGTGCCAATGGAAATTATAAAACAGAAAAAAATACTTCAGGTGCAACAGGTTTTCGGCTAACGGTAAAAGGTTTAACCGGTGGACATTCCGGTATGGATATTTATAAGGGCAGGGCCAATGCCAACAAATTAATAAACCGGGTTTTATTGAATGCTGCCGATAAATTTAAGGTAAGTATATCTGTAATTGATGGAGGCAGTTTACGCAATGCTATACCACGGGAATCATTTGCAGAAGTTTCAGTTGCGGCAGCTGATGGGGATGCATTTGTTGCATTCATAAAAGGAGAGGAGCAGGTTTTGAAAAATGAATATCAAAGTACGGACCCAAATTTAAACATCGGTATTGAAAAAATTGATACGCCACAATCTGTTTTAGATCCCGCATTTCAATTTAATTTATTAAGAACCATTGCTGCATGCCCAAACGGGATTTACAGGATGAGCCCTGCAATAAATGGATTGGTGCAAACATCCAATAACCTGGCAAGGGTACTGGTAAAGGATGGGGAGTTTACGATTCTTTGTTTAACACGCAGTTCGGTCGATAGTGAGAAAATGGATCTTGCAAAAACCATCTGTTATAATTTTGAATTGGCCGGCGCAACACCTTCTTTTGGTGGTTCATATCCAGGCTGGGCGCCAAAGCCTGAGGCTCCCATTGTAAAGCTGATGAGTGATTTGTATAAAGAATTATTTAAAGCCGATGCTCATGTTAATGCTGTACATGCCGGATTGGAATGTGGCATCCTGGGAACCAATTATCCTGATATGCAGATGATCTCATTTGGTCCTAATATCCGTGGGGCACATTCTCCCGATGAAAAAGTACAGATCAGTTCGGTACAAAAATACTGGCCATATTTACTGGAAACCTTAAAGCGAATACCTGAAAAGAATTAGGTACTATTATTTATTCTTAATAAAAACCACACCTTCTTTTATTTCATCGGCAAGTTGCTGAATAGTTTTTGCTGTAAATAAACTTATCAGTTGTTTTTTTATAATCTTGTATTGTGCATGCATAGGGCAGGGCTGATTTTCGGAACACAGCTTTAATCCCATTACGCATTTTTCAAGTATTTCATCTTCACCCATTGCCTCCAATACCGATCGTGCCGGTAATTTTTTTGCTTTTGCAGAAATAAAAAATCCGCCATTGGGGCCACGGACTGAACTGACAACCTTATTATCCTTTGTAAGTAACTGCAATATTTTGGCAGTAAATGATTTTGGAGAATCAATGGCCTTTGAAATTTCATCAATTCCCAGTTTATTTTCTTCTGAGCTTTTTTGTGCTAAAAAGATGGTAGCCCTCAAGGCATATTCCGTTGTTTTTGAAAACATATAAATTACTTATAAATAATTAAAGACAAAGTTATCTTTAATTAGTATCTTTGCCCAATAAATTTTAGTAACTAAAGATATCTAAATATGATCAGCAGTAATTTCTTTTTAAATAAGATGGAGTGCCATTTATTTAATCTTAAAATAAATACAGTTTGGCGACTGGAGTATTTTATGTTAATGCTCAGACAAAAAACTCAGCATATAATAGCAAAAAAATTATGAACGAAACGATTATTCAATTTTTACAGGAACAAAGCAGTGCCAGTATTTGCTGTGTAGATGCAACAGGAAAGCCTTATTGCTTCAGTTGTTTCTATGCTTTCAACAGCATAACAGGATTACTTTATTTTAAATCATCTGCTAATTCACATCATGCAGCATTGATGCAGGAAAATCCATTTGTTGCCGGTACTGTATTGTCTGATAAACTCAATAAAATATTTATAAAGGGGATACAGTTTGACGCTATTGTTTTGGATACACGGCAGCCCCTGGTTAAACAGACCTTGGGGATTTACCTTAAAAAGCATCCACTGGCATTGGCAATACCCGGTGATATCTGGGCTCTGCAAATTAATTATATAAAAATGACAGACAGTACACTGGGATTTGGTAAAAAAATTATCTGGAAAAGGAATGAAGAGCAGGAGAGTTTTGAATCGCCAATGGAAAATCAAAATAAAATTTTAAACTGACTTAAAGATGAGTTATAGTCCTCCAGCGAGGTCAATAACCAGCTATTTTGTCTTGTATTTAATACATCATCAATAATCTATCATTTTTATTTCATGAACTATTCAAGCCATCATAAATTTCATATCCCGGTAATGGGCTTAGCATATACCATTGATACGCCTGTAAAAGTAGCCCGTTTTGGTATTTCATCTGTTATTTCAATCGTGGAAAACAGGTTGATTGAAATGATGCGCAAGCATTATTACCCAACAATTGGTGAAGCATATCAACCTATCTCTACACATGAAGATGATTTTAGGGCAAAACGAATTACAGATTACCTGAACCTGGTAAACA
>JANMWP010000535.1:0-4179 GCA_031394065.1 Chitinophagaceae bacterium | reverse complement strand
GTCATTCCGCAGTTATCGGTTGCATTGCTGGGTGTAATATTCCTGAATGAATTTGTAAAAACCGAAAAGGAAAAATTATGGCAGCTTTGTAAAAAATGTTTGTACGTAACCGGGGGCACCGTGGCAGTGCTGGGCCTGTTTTATCTCTTTTCTGATTTTAGTAATACGGCAACTGCCGATTTACGTAAAAGCGTAAATGAGGCTTTACAAGGAAAAGGCAGTGATTTTTCAAGAAGTTATTTTAGTGCATTAAAAAACGACAGGCAGGCATTTTATTTAAGCGATATGTGGCGCAGTGTAGCTTTTATATTTGTATTAATTGGTACAATGTTCCTGTATGCAAAAAACAAGATCAAGCCCGGCATTGTTTATGGCATACTGATTCTTTTTTGCATCATAGATCTGTTTGGCGTAAGTAAAAGATATTTAAAAGAAGGGGAAGATGTAAACCCAAAGGTTTGGATTGATCCCACCGATCTTGAAAACAGTTATGTTGACACTCGTGCAGACCTCCAGCTAAAAACTGATACGGGGTATTATCGGGTTTTAAATCTGGCTTTTCCAGACGGAAACGGTGGTTACGAAATTGATGTAAATAACTCATTTAACAGTGCACTTGCATCTTACAAACACAATACCATTGGTGGTTACAGTCCTGCTAAACTTGGCTTGTACCAAGACCTTATTGATCACCAAATCAGGAAAAATATTTCAGCTTGGGGAGCAAATCAAATGGCCAAAGACAGTTTCCCGGTTTTGAACATGCTGAATATGAAATATGTTATTGTACCCGATCAGCAGGATCCTAAACAAACAAGGGCAGTTCCAAATCCCTTTGCCATGGGAAATTGCTGGCTGGTTAAAGAAGTTAAGTTTGTTAAAAATGCGGATGAAGAAATGAATGCATTAAATTCATTTGACCCGGCGGCAGTTGCATTTGTTGATGAACGTTTTAAGTCAGCGGTCCCTTTCTCTCCTGTTTATGATTCATCGGCCTATATTAAATTAATCGAAAATAAAAATGATGAAATAAAATATGAATTTAATGCAGCTGCAAACCAGTTCGCTGTGTTCAGCGAAATATATTATCCAAATGGCTGGGAAGCATTTATCGACGGAAAGAAAACAGCATATTCAAAAACTGATTATGCATTAAGAGGCCTTGCAGTTCCTGCAGGTAAACACAGTATTAAATTTGTTTTTGATCCTCCTTCATTTAGAATTGGTGAAACAATTGCCCGCTATGCAAATATATTTTCTGTGCTGTTTGTATTACTCTGCGTTTTTATGGTATGGAAAAATAGAAAAAAAGAAAGCACTGATTTAAAAGTTTAAAATACATTGGCTATAAACCAGGAGCACATATTTATAGAAACTAAAGATGATACAGCCCGGTTAATAAATGACCGGGCCAATCATTTGTATCATAAACTATTGCAGCTGGACATCAGCGATACCGACATTGATGATTTTGGTAAATATTATTTTACCAATCACCATACCGGCAACCGCTTGTTTTTTTCTGTGCAAAGTAGTGCTGATATTATTTACCGGTCTGTTAAAAAAACAAATAAACCGATTGCGGGTCTTTCTTTTATAGATTATGGCGCCGGGTTGGGAACCCTTTTTTTACTGGCCGGTATGGTCGGTTTCAACAAAGTTTACTTCAACGATTACTTTCCGCAATGGGCCGGTTATGCAAAAACAATCTGCGATAAACTGGAAATTACGATTGATGATTATATCTCGGGCGATATTGATTCTGTTATCGATTACGGCAAAGCAAATAATGTTCACTTCGATATTGTAGCTTCCCGAAATGTAGCAGAACATATTTACAAACTGCGGGATTTTTATGCAAAGCTCTACCAATCGGGCATTACCAGTCTGTGTTATGCTACTACAACGGCCAATTACCATAACCCGGCCATGCGGTTAAAACATTACCGGCATCATTACCAGATAGAAAAAAAATTGTATAAAAAACAACGGGCAGATTATATTAAAGAGCTTGTACCTTCAATTAATGATCAATATCTTCATCAACTGATAAAGCTAACTAGGGGAAGGGCCTTTGCTGATTTTACCAATGCTGTAGATTGTTATTTCAAAAAACAGCCAATTCCTAAAATTGAATTTTTACGCACCAATACCTGCGATTGTAAAACCGGCGTATGGGCTGAAAACTTAATTACCTGGCAGAATTATGCTGATATTATTCAGAACACAGGATTTGCATTTGAATACACAGCTGGCTTTTGGGACACTCATTACAAACATGGCATTATTAATTTAATTACCCGCTTGTTGAATCGTGTCATAAAAATTGCCGGTAAAAAAGGATATTGGTTTGCCCCATTTGTAAACATAACAGCTGCAAAAAATAATGGATAAAGCGGTTAACATATTAAGCCTGGTGCCTTACAAATTTTTGCCACCCGATATGGGCGGACAAAAAGGCATTGCTTTTTTTAATCGGTACCTGAGTAAAGAAACCAACTTTAGCTGTGTTACTATAAAAGACAACACTCAAACAGTAAACGAAAGATATTCCATTAAAAATATTTTAAGCAACGGTTCATCCCGCTACATCAATCCATTCTATTTTTTTACATTAAGGCGAATTATACGTGCCGAAAAAATTACGCATCTCATCATTGAACATCCCTATTACGGCTGGCTGGGCATTTTACTGAAATGGTTTTGTAATATCAAACTCGTTGTTCACTCGCATAATATAGAAGCCATACGTTTTAAAACTATGGATAAATGGTGGTGGGGTATTTTATGGCATTATGAAAGAATGACCCATAAAAACGCAGACTGTAATTTCTTTATCCAGGATAATGACAGAAACTATGCTATTGAAAATTTTAAACTCGATCCCGAAAAATGTACAACCATTACCTATGGGTTTGAATTAAGCGAAGCCCCTGCCCTTGCAGATAAACAAGCAGCCAGGAAACAAATTTGTAAACTTCATAGCATTACCGAAACTGATAAAATATTACTCTTTAATGGTACATTGGGTTACAAACCCAATCTTGATGCATTGGATATTATTCTCGAAAAAATAAATCCAATATTGCTTGCTGATAATAATTTCAAATATAAGATCATTATTTGTGGCAATAAGCTTCCGGCCAGTTACAATGGTCTTGCGGTTTATAAAGAAAAGAATATTATCTACACCGGTTTTGTACCCGATATTAACCTCTATTTTAAAGGGGCTGATATTTTTATTAACCCGGTAATAGACGGCGGAGGTATAAAAACAAAACTGGTAGAAGCATTGGGTTACAATCTTTCAGTAATCAGTACGCAAAGCGGCGCAATCGGCATTCCTGAAACAATAACAGGTAATAAAATGAAAATAGTAAGTGATGGCGATTGGAATTTGTTTACCAACCAGATTTTGTTAGTTGATACGGGACCTGCAATACCAAACGATTTTTTCAACCATTTTTATTGGGGAAATATTGCAAAAAAAGCAGCGTGGGCTATTTCCAAAACTTTTTAAGCCAGGTTTTTATAAGCATCTCTCCGGCAAAAAATTGTATTGATATAGGTATCTGCGTAAACAAAATAACCCTGCGCTGAAAAGAAATCTACAATATCTGTTTTCCTGATTTCTTTGTTTCCTTCAACAAAACCCAAGGTTTCAAGGCAAAAAACTTCCGGTTTATATTTATTGAAATTGATTGTCTTTGCAATTTCCAGGTCAAGCCCTTCTACATCTATTGATACAAAATTTGGATAAGATGTAAAATATTTTTCCATGATCTCATTAATATCAATAAGTTTCATGCTGATAACCCGTTCAGGCTTATGCCTTCCAATTTCATCATTCCCGGTATGCTCCCAAAAATCGGCTTCGTCTTTGGAAAATGTATTTAGTCCGTGCAGTTTTTCAGGAAAAATATAAAAATCGGCTTCTCTTTTTTCATCAAAAGCCACGCCGGCATTAACGATGGTATCTTTTGGCCTTTTTTGCTGCAGCTTATTGTACATCACCGGGTTTGGCTCTATACAAACGCCCCTGCTGCCCCTTGTATAAAGTCTGTAGGTATTGTTTAACGAGATTGGATCATTAGCACCAATATCAAGATAATCGGGATTAGATATACCCAACCTGAAAAACAAATCACTAATAATTATATCTTCGCCACTTTGTGAATA
>JANMWP010000133.1:0-7151 GCA_031394065.1 Chitinophagaceae bacterium | reverse complement strand
ACTTACATTTTAGAATTTTACCTGTTCATTTTTGAACAGGTAAAATTCTGTTTATTTAATTAAAATATCATAAACCAATGAAATCATTATTTTCTTTTTGTGTGCTCAATCTGTTATTATTAATGTCCTTAAACTCTTTTGCACAACAGGATAAATCTAAACGT
The DNA here is from genome assembly GCA_031394065.1 of Chitinophagaceae bacterium. Lineage (GTDB taxonomy): Bacteria > Bacteroidota > Bacteroidia > Chitinophagales > Chitinophagaceae > Ferruginibacter. Next base: position 6,987 of record JANMWP010000133.1, on the reverse strand, counting down.
CCCAGTCCTCCTGCAACTGTTACACAAAAAGTAGGGGGGGCTACAATTTCTATTAATTACAGCCAGCCTTCAGTAAAAGGCAGAACAATAGGCGTTGACCTGGAACCTTTACCAGGTAAGGTTTGGCGTGCCGGTGCCAACGAAGCTACCGTTTTTGAAGTTAATAAAGATGTAGTTGTAGAAGGGAAAGTTTTACCTAAAGGCAAGTATGGCTTTTTTGTTTTAACCAATGATAAAGCATGGACCCTTATTTTTAATAAAACCTGGGACCAATGGGGTGCATTTACTTACAAAGAAGCGGATGATGTGCTGCGAGTTCCGGCACGGGATAAGGAAGTAGACAAGGTTACTGAAAGACTGACCTATACAATCAGCAGCGATGGAAATATCACCATATCCTGGGGCAATAAAGAAATTAATTTTACAGTACAGGAAAAACATTGATTTCAGTAAGCATTGTAATCTATATTTTTTCCCATAGTGCCCCGTAATCTTTTCCAGAAAGATTCTCTTGATTTTAAGGAAATAAAATTGCTGTCGTAGGCTTTTTTAAAATCAATTGCAGGGTTGATCATGTAGGGCTGCATTTTTTTCAATGTATCTAAAACAAATGGTATAATCCCCACATCATTATTTATTCTTACCCTGGCAAATCTCTTTAACTGTTTGGCCTGATAAGGATCAGTTGCCAGGGCTAAACTGCTGAAACCCAGTTTTTTTGATTTCAGATAAACATAATACAGGTTTTCTGTACTGTGTTGCGCTTTGGTTTCGCTGAATACATTTTTTTCTGGAATGCCCAATGCTATGGCATATAAAGCCATTATTTGTCCTTCATAATACGGGCTGGAAACTGAAGACCCTGAAAACATGATATTTTTTGCAATGCCTTTATCATACAAATGTTTGGCCCAGTAAACCCTTGCCTTCATGGTACTATCCCAGCCCGCTTCTGTAAAGGGTACACCTGGCACAGCAATCATATCATAGGTTTTTGTTTCTGCTTTTTGGTAATAACGTTGGGTGGTTTTGTCGCTGAATGAACAGGCAGTTATTAAAACTACAGGCAGCATTAAAAAAAGATAAATTAATTCTGAAAAAGGTTTGCATTTGAACATTGTAAAGATTTTTGTTTAAGTAATAACAGAGAATCATCTAAAATGTTTAATACATGATACTAAAGCCTGGTTATTCTGTTAATTACAATCTTCTCGTCAAATTTATCTCCATGGCTTTTTTGGGCCTGTATGTTTCTAACAATCGTCATTCCTTTAAAAACCTCACCAAATGCGGCATATCCCTGCCCATCTTCAGTTCCACGCCTTCCAAAATCAAGCGGACTTTGATCGCCGATGCAAATAAAAAACTCTGTATTGGCCGTGCCTGGAGCTAACCGGGCCAGTGAAATGGTACCCGACTGGTGCGTTAATCCGCTCGTTTTTGTTGTTTCATGTTCTATTCCGGGAATCGTTATTTTTTTAGCCGGATTTGTTTGCCACATACCACCTTGTATAATGCCTGTATTGGTTGCTGTAGGCAGTTCTTCGGTTTTTAAAACCCTGTAAAAAGAAGTTTTATTGTAAAAACCAGAATCAACAAAAGATAAAAAAGCTGCTGCTGTTTTGGGTGCCTGATCAGGAAAAAGTTCAACTTCAATATCGCCCAGATTCGTTTCTATAAGGACATGAGGGTTCTTATATGCCGGTTGATTACAGGAAAATATTGCAAAGCAGATAAAAACCGGTAGAAATTTAAGCATGATTGTAATTTAAAACATTTTAAAATGCCGGAGTAGATAATCTGTTAAAATAATACCAGAAATGAAACAATATAAAACTGATTTGTTTATTTATTTTGTAACGTATCTTTATGCTATAATTACCCATTGGGATTTTTATGAAAAAAATATTTTTAATTACAGTTTCACTTGTTATGTGTTTAACTGTTTTCAGTCAACGCATTTCCAAAATTACAATAACCGGTATTGGATCGGTAAATGATATAGTTTTTGGACTGGATCAAAATGTACAGGTTTATATTAATACTGCAGGGCAAATCAGCAAATGGGGTTTTGACCGTTTTATTGGATACCAGGAAAATTACAATGATTACCTGGAGCCTTATGTAGGCAGGGTAGATTATTATACGCAAAATGATGATGAAGCATTACGTGGTAAAGTTAAATACATTGGCAATACCCTGCTTACCTATTATGCATCTTATGAAAATGAATCACTGAAAGGAAAATTAAAAAGTATAGGCTCTGTAAATTTAGATTATTACCTTTCATTTGATGATAAGGCAATGGTGGGTAATTTAAAAAACATTGGCGGGCAAAACGTTACCTGGTATGCATCTTACGAAAATGAAGCCTTACGGGGTAAATTAAAATCACTGGGGGGTACAGCATTTGTTTACTTCGGTTCTTTTGAAGATAAGGCCTTTCGTGGTAAAATTAAAAGCATCGGCAGTAATAATTTTGCCTATTATTCTTCATTTGAGCAATACAGCGGCGGCATGAAAAGCGGGTCAAACATCATAACTGCAAATGGGATAAAATTTTATGTACGCAGTTATTAAGCCGAAATGGTTTATTGGACAACTATCTGTTCGGGCCTTTCAATAACAATTTCAGGCTTTTCTTTATACAAAATAATACGGCCGGTAATACAAATGTTTTTATCCATTAAGTCCTCCACTTTTCCGGTAAAAAGTGCTCTTGCATTTTCCCAAATTATAAGCGTAAGCAATTCATCTGGATGTTTGGCACCAATATTTAACAGGGTGGGTTTGTTCTTAGAGTTTTCAAAATAACGCATATCAGCAACTTTGCCGCAAACAGTAACACTATCGCCAATATGTTTGCTTACATCTTCTAATTTAATACTGGTTTGTGCAGTTACTGCCGCAACAACAAATAAGGAAAACAGGGTTATTGATATTTTTTTCATCCGGCAAATTTAGTATTTAAACACTACCATCCAGCATTTGTAAAACGAAAATGCATTTATTGTTCAAATGATTTTATTTTTTTTTGTAAAAGCAACGTGCTCATACATCTTACATCATCAACATTAGTGGTTTTAATTGGTTCAATAAACGAGAGTTTATTTTGCTGCATACAACCGGCCAGCAGTTGCCTGGTTAACAGAAACCGGGTTGATCCATCTGGTATTACATAAACTCCGTCAGCAATCAGTTCAACTTTATCTTCAATGCCTATATCAGTAGCCATGCGGATGAACAGACTGCCACCTGGTTTTAAAACCCGCAATAATTCAGCAAACATTAATTTAAATTGAGCGGTGCTGTTTGCAAAGTGCAAGACAGCACTGCAGATTATATGATCGAAATGGTTATCAGAAAAACCAGTATTTTCTACCGGTAAAACACTGAAAGTGTTACGTAAGCCGGGATATTTATCTTTTAATTTCTGAATGGCAGCTTCATTGGTGTCGATGCCGGTTATGTTGAAATGATTTTGCAAAAACCAATGCATGTTTCTGCCACTGCCACAACCGGCATCCAGAATTATATCATCTGGTTTATATCGCCCTTTCATGATCTGATCTATCAGGTAAATATCAGTTTGGCCCAGCTGTGATTGAATATTGTAATTCATGTAATAAAAACAGTTTTTTTTCGTTTAATTCTGATAATCTGTAATTAATAAAACCAATATAATTTACTTATCCACAGCTGTTGGTTATTAGTTTTTTCAGATGCTTGTTTTAATATCTAACTTGGCAAAAAACATCTTATGTTAAACTCCCGAACTGTAAATATTTATTCAAAAATATTTATAGTTATTTTAATCAGCACATTTTTCTTATCCTGCAATAATTATAAAGCAAATAAAAATGCTTTTAAAGAAGTGGAAGAAGAGGATGGCCCACGTGAAGCCTATGAAAGAGATGTTGAAATGATGAAAGACCCTTCATTGGGTTATGTACCTACCGATCGTTTACTAAAAGCAAAACAATACAGAGATGAATTGTGGCAGTCGCAAACCAATGCTGTACTTCCTGGGGTAAGCTGGCACACGCTTGGGCCAAAAAACCAGGGAGGAAGAACAAGGTCTTTATTGATAGATGCCAATGACGCCACCGGAAATACTGTGTGGGCAGGCAGTGTAGGAGGTGGCTTGTGGAAAACAACAAATATAATCGCCGCAGAACCACTGTGGGCACCTGTGAATGATTTATTTGCCAACCTGGCCATAACTTCTATAGCACAGGATCCATCCAATCCCCTGATCATGTATTTCTGTACCGGCGAAACGGGCTATTTTAATGCAGATGCTATTCAGGGATTAGGGGTGTGGAAGACTATAAATGGGGGTACTACCTGGGCTCAACTTGCATCTACAAATATTGCTATTTTTAATACCTGTACAAAGATTATTGTAAACAGTACCGGAATTGTTTTTGTCGGTACAAGAACCGGAGGTTTAGAACGATCTACAGATGGAGGCACCACCTGGACTAAAGTATTAGGTACCGGATTAGGTATTACAGGAGCTAATGGTAACTTATGTTATGATGTGGATATTGCCGCAAATGGTGATATATATGCTACGCTAACAACTGGTGCTGCAAATTTGGGAAGTATTCATAAATCAATCAACGCCGGCGTAACATTCGCTGCTGCACAAACCTTACCAATTAGTGCAAACAGAATTGAACTGGCTTGTGCGCCAAGCGATGCTAACTATGTATATGCTTTAATTGAAAACGGTACGGTGGTAGCAGGTATCATACGGTCTACAGATGGAGGAGCATCCTGGGCATCCAGAACAGAACCAGCAGATGCAGACGGCGGAATTCCGGCTACAGATTTTTCAAGAGGCCAGGCCTGGTATGATCTTACCATTGCTGTTGACCCCAATAACCGGGATGCCTTGTTTGTTGGTGGGGTAGATATTTTCAGATCGGCTGATGGGGCAGGCACCTGGTCACAAACAAGCCATTGGTATGGCGGCTTTGGATTTCAGAATGTGCATGCCGATCAGCATTTTATTTTATTTAAACCGGGCAGCTCAACCATTGCTTATTTTAGTAATGATGGTGGCATTTACCGCAGTGCAAATGCAAATGTTGTTACCCCAACACTTACCAACAAGGGTACCAATTATATAACCGCACAGTTCTATTCCTGTGCCATGCATCCCACAGCACTCACAAATTATTTTCTTGCAGGTGCACAGGATAACGGCTCACACCAATTTACACAGGGTGTTGTACAAAACACAACACAGGTAACAGGTGGTGATGGTGCTTTTGTTCATATTGATCAGAACGAGCCACAGTACCAGTTTACCTCTTATGTAAATAATAATTATTACCGGTCGGCAGATGCAGGCAGCACCTGGACAAGTGTTTCAACAGCCGGGGGCAGTTTTATTAACCCAACCGATTATGACGATGTGGGAAACCGGATGTATATCAGCAATACTTCCAATACCTACAAAGTTTGGGACAATGCCCAAACCGGAAGTACATTCAATACGTTTGCCGTAGCGGGTTTTGGAGGAACCGTAACTGCAGTAAAGGTTTCGCCCAATACAGTGAACAGGGTTTTTTTTGGAGCCAATGGCGATGTTTTCAGGGTTGATAATGCGAATACAGCACCTGCGGCAACAAATATAAGTACCGGCTTACCGGCAGCTTATTTAAATTGTATTGAGGTACAAACCGGCAACGATAATCACCTGCTGGCTACCTATACCAACTATGGCGTTAACAGCATTTGGGAAAGTACCGACGGTGGCGCAAGTTGGACAAGCGTGGAAGGAAATCTACCCGATATGCCTGTAAGATGGGCTTTATTTAATCCCAATAACAGCAGCCAGGCAATTATTGCAACTGAGTTGGGTGTTTGGAGTACCGATAACTTAACCGGCGGTGCAACGGTATGGGGCGCCAGTAATTCGGGACTGGCCAATGTACGGGTTGATATGCTGCAAGTAAGAACATCGGATAAATTAGTAACAGCTGCAACACATGGACGTGGATTATTTTATTCTGATATTTTTACAAACCCCACAGCATTATTTAGTGCAGACAGGCTGGTCAGTTACCGTGGAGTACCCATCCAGTTTACAAGTACATCTTACAAAGGAACTTCCTGGAGCTGGAATTTTGGAGATCCTGGTTCAGGAGTTTTAAATACATCTACATCAGAAAATCCAACACATGCATTTACAACTTCCGGTCTGTTTAGTATTACACTAACTATCAATAGTGGTGTTTCAACATTAACCAAAAATCTTTACATACAGATATTACCCAACAGAGGTACGCCTTATACGCCAGCAAATGGTGGCAATTTTGAAACGAATACACTTGACTTTGGTGCGGATCTCGTGGCAGGCACTGCATGGCAAAGGGGTAATTCGGCAGTTGTCGGAAAAAACGGAACAACCAGCGGATCTAATGCCTGGGTTACCGGTTTAACCGGAAATTATGTTGATAATTCCGATGCCAGTTTAATGACACCTAATTATAATTTTTCTACAGTTGGGGCTTATCTTTTACGCTTTCAATCGAAACGAATTACTGAAACTGCCTACGATGGATTTAGATTAGAATATACTTTAGATTCGGGCAGAAACTGGTTGCCACTTGGTACAGCAGTACAGGCAGGCTGGTATAATTTTGCAAACACGGCTGGAGATGCCGCATTCCCGGTTAATGAAGCATTTTTTGCAGGCTCCGCATCTTCCTATACACTGTATTTTTATGATCTGTCTTTTTTAGGAGGTAACCCCAGCCTTGCTTTCAGGGTAAGGTTTAAATCTGATGGAGGTGTTAATGCTGCCGGAGTTGCAATAGATGATTTTGAAATTATGGGGCCATTCAATGTTTCGCTGGCGGTTAACCTGGTTAATTTTACTACCATAAAAAAAGACAATGATGCATTGATAAACTGGAGAACTGAAAATGAAGTGGATATCAATAATTATATTCTGGAAAGAAGTTATGATGG
>JANMWP010000468.1:0-1565 GCA_031394065.1 Chitinophagaceae bacterium | reverse complement strand
CATTTGCACAATGTACCGTAGATGTTTTTATCAATGGCGTAAAAGCCGGTCAAATATCGCTGAAAGCCAATCAGGCAACCGGTGGCCTTTCCTATAAAAAATCTACTTATAAGAATATTGATAAATTATCAATTCAAATTCAGGGTAAATCAGTTGATGGCGGATATTTCAGGAAAGTTCAGGTAATAGGCGATGAGATTGAGCCGATGTTGGTTGCATCAGAAACTGTTGGTGCGGTTGGCCAGTTTATTCTTACTGATAAAAATATCATTAAAAGATTAAAGAACGGTAAGCCTATTACCATGTATGTTGAAAAAACACCGGCCAATACAAAAAGTAAAGAAGCGGTTTCAAAAGTTTATTTAGGTACGCTTACCCGGTCAAAATAATTCATGCATCGGAAATTCATTTATCTCATAAACCCCATTTCTGGCACCGGGGCCAAGGGTTTATTGCTTGATATTATTAAAAACAAAACTGCCGAAAAAAATATTCCTTTCGAAATACTGCATACCAATGTTGCAGGGGATTACCTTTTTCTAAAAGAAAAAATAGCAGCTGAAAAAGTAACTGATATTATTGTTTGCGGTGGCGATGGAACCGTAAATCAAATTGCAAATGCTTTATTGGGCGTACCGGTAAATATTGGCATTATACCCATGGGCAGTGGCAACGGACTGGCATTTGCAGCAAAAATTCCAAAAAGAATTCATAAAGCACTGGATACTGTTTTTGCCGGCAATGCTGTTTACATTGATAGCTTTTACATCAACAATAAATTCAGCTGCATGCTTTGCGGCCTTGGTTTTGATGCACAGGTTGCACATGATTTTGCCAAACAGAAAAAACGTGGACTGGCAACCTATGTAAAACAATCTACTAAAAATTTCTTCTCGGCCAAACATTATGTATTTGAATTAATACTGGATGAAAAATCAATACACACCGAAGCTTTTTTCATCAGCATTGCAAACAGCAACCAGTTTGGCAATAATTTTACCATTGCCCCGCAGGCCAGTCTGCACGATGGGTTGCTGGATATTGTTGTGGTAAATAAAATGAGTAAGATGCGGATGATATGGACCATTTTAAAACAGATCAGAAACGGGCAGGTACGTTTGTATGAAGACAAAAAATATCACCGCAACGATATTCACTACTTTCAAACAAAAAAAATAATCATAAAAAATCCGCAGCTTGCGCCTTTGCATATTGATGGAGACCCTGCCGAAACCGCAGAGGTATTTGAAATAGAAATTATTGAAAATGCATTTAAATTACTGATGCCGTAACATTTGTTAGTATCTGATTTTGAAAAGCTGTCAGGCTCAGCCTGTCGAAGCCGGTACAATTTCTTTATGCAACCCGCCTTCGACAAGCTCAGGCTGACAGCTCATTAATTAAAGCAGTAGTTAAATTGAGATGCTACTTAACATTTACTTCAACAGTTCCTGAATCTTTTTCAGTGAAGCCTGATTGAAAGCATTGCTGAATGATTCCTTTATATCTTTTTTTTCACCGGCTGTTAAATGAAAATTAAGCGCTGCTCCTTTATCTTCTGTTTG
>JANMWP010000457.1:0-3819 GCA_031394065.1 Chitinophagaceae bacterium | reverse complement strand
AATTTGCAGAGTCCTGAAACCCTCCCTCCGGGGGAGGGTTTGGGAGGGGTTGTTCTGCTTACACAATTCTCCCGTGGTGCCGGATGCGGATGTAAGATTGCACCAAAAGTATTGGATGAAATTTTAAAAACAAATATTTCTATTCCTGCCAACAGCAATTTACTGGTTGGCAACAGCAGTAAAGATGATGCTGCAGTTTACGATCTGGGAAATGGAATGGCATTAATCTCCACCACCGATTTTTTTATGCCTATTGTTGATGATGCTTATGATTTTGGCCGCATAGCCAGCGCCAATGCCATCAGCGATGTATATGCCATGGGAGGTAAACCGATATTAGCCATTGCTATTTTAGGCTGGCCGGTTGATAAATTGCCTGTTGAACTTGCACAAAAAGTTTTGGACGGCAGCCGTAAAATTTGTGAAGAAGCCGGTATTCCTTTGGCAGGCGGACATAGTATAGATAGTGCCGAACCAATTTTTGGATTGGCAGTAAGCGGATTGGTTGAAATAAAAAACCTGAAAAAAAATAATACAGCAAAAGCAGGCGATGCAATTTTTATTACCAAACCATTAGGTGTTGGTGTTTTATCAACGGCACAAAAAAGAGGATTGATAAAAGAAGAGCATGTAGCAGTAATGATAAACCAAATGGTGCAACTGAATAAAGTGGGAGAAGCACTTGGTAAGGTTGAAGGCGTTACGGCAATGACAGATGTTACCGGCTTTGGTTTACTTGGTCATTTAATTGAAATGGCCGAAGGTGGCCATTGTTCTGCCGAAATAAATTATTCGCTGTTGCCTGTTGCTGATGGCGTAAAAGAATATTTAGCACAGCGCATTGTGCCAGATGCCACTTACCGAAACTGGAACAGCTACAGCACAAAAACCGCTTTTGAAAAAGGGGTTAACGTGATGGAAGCTTTTAATTTATTGCCTGATCCGCAAACAAATGGTGGATTGCTTATTGCTGTTGATCCAGCATCTGTTGAAGCAGTGAAAATATTATTAAAAGAAAGCGGGTTGGAAAATTTCGCAGAGCCTATCGGAAAATTTATAACAGCTGCTGAAAAAGTTATTCTTGTAAAACCATAAATACCATCGTTGGGTATTTCTTATGGGTTTAGAAATTGGGTATTGTAAAATAAAAAATGGTATGAAAAAAATAATTCTTCTGTACAGTTTGCTTTTCCTGTCTGCATTTTGTTTTGCACAGGTTAATCTGCAGGGTTTAATAAAGCCGGGTACAAAACTTATCTATGCTGTTGAAACAAATGAACAGAAATATGATTTTATCGTTACGGTAAAAGCCCTGATACCTGCATTGATATTTGATTGGGAAATGACTGACAGGCTAAATAACAATGGTACAATAACACATACTGCCGCAGCAATGATTGCAGGTAATACCTTGTATAACTATTTTTCGCCCGGCGCAAAAACATTGGATGATAATACCCTTAGTGTATGGTTGAGCAAGAATACATTTACAGGCCTTACCAAAGGAAGCAAAAATGTTATGTTGAAAATGAATACCAACGAATCGCCTAAAAAAATGGGATTATATAAAGAAGACCCTGATGAACTGAAAATAATTGTGAATAGCGAAAAAGAAACCATTGAGGAATTTACAGCAAAGGATATGAATGCTGCAGGAGCATCGGCCGAGGATCAGGTTTATTTCACTTTCGCAAATTCAGCTAAAATACCCATCATACTGCGGATGAAAAACGGGTTTTATATTGCGTTGAAAGAAATAAAAACAAAATAGAATTAGCCCGCAGATTTCGCAGACGGGTGTAACTATATCTGAGACATAAGCGGGGAATAAATCAGTTTGTCAGCTTATCTATAATTGCTGCCAGTTTACGGTCCTTATCGGTTACAATATCTCCGGCATCATGCGTGTTTAACCAGATTTCTACTTTGTTATACGTATTTTTCCAGGTAGGGTGATGGTCCATCTTCTCCGCAGCCATCGCAACTCTGGTCATAAAAGCAAAGGCTTTTGAAAAATCCGGAAAAATAAATTCCTGGTAAAGTTTGTTGTCAATTTCTGGCCACATAATTTATATCATTTTGATTAACGAATAGGGGTAACATTTCTTGTGCCCAAGTTCCCCCTTTCCTTCGACAAGCTCAGGACTGGCGGCGGGGTTTTCTAAAAAATAAGATGCTGCTTATGTTTTATTTTTTCATTGGTCATTTCTGTAACCAGTTGTACACCGGGTAAAGTTTTAATGGATTGTATCAATATTTTTAAATCTTCTGCCGGCACAGGATCGCCTTTTATGAGCCATAAAAAATCAAGGTGTTTAAACTCCGGCAATAAATACTCGCCATCATTTTCGTTATTGTATAAATAATGGGTTAAACTGATGGCAGGTAAAGCGTATTCGTAAATACTGAAAAAATATTTTCGCTGTTTTTTAGTTAGCTGTATCTCAATTTCATTATTAACCCTGAAATCGAGTCCCAGTAATTGATTCAACTGCCAGCTAAACTGGTAATCTTTAACAGGTGCAACAATGCCCAGCAATACAGCGTCTTCAAAAAACTCTTCGGCTAAAGCTTCGTTATCAATTTTTAATTTCATGCCCCTATCCCCTAAAGGGGTATTTATTTACGATAAATGTTAAGTCCACAACCGATGCCTGATTTTAATTAATCTAATCAACATAGCATTATCTTCTTTGTATTGTTTGTCATCGGCCGATATAATTGAAGATTTACTTTCTTTTTTTAAACGTCTCTTCCACCATTTATATAAGAACTTCAATTCTTCTTTTTCTTTAATTACTTTTTTAGAATGGTTCCAATCAAACATTTTATTAGAAAGCAAGTTCTCATTTTCTATGCAATCAACCAATAACTCAAAACAGGCGTGTAATATTATTTCATCATTATCGTACCAACCTTTGTGTAAACTTTTTACTTTTAAAATATTGCCGGGCTTCATACCTAATATTGTTTTAAGTACTGTAAAAATAAATTAAGAATTCTGCAATCGAAAACTCAAATTCCCCTTTAGGGGTTAGGGGCAAAAACTACATCAAATACCTTTTCCTCTGTTCCTCTCTTTACAGTAACTTTTGTTGCATCACCTTTTTTAAACTTGCCCAACACCTGCATATAACCCTGCACATCCGGAATTTTGTAATCGCCAATCTGTATAATTATATCTCCTGCTTTTAACCCGGCTTTTTCAGCAGGTTTCCCTTCGCTGATTCCATCAGCCCTTACACCGGTTCCGCTAAAAGTATAATCAGGCATAATACCCATACTCACACTAAAGCTTCTTTTACCCATTTGCTGCGTTTCCCTTGTTTTGGTAAAAGTCAGTTTCCCCTTGTCGTTTGTTTTTTCTATTACGCTGTAAATGTATTTTATCAACATCAGTTCACCGGTGTAATTAATCTTATCTGCATCATCACTGGGTTTATGATAATCGCTGTGTGCACCGGTAAAGAAAAATAAAACCGGAATATCTTTTCTGTAAAATGAAGTATGGTCACTGGGCCCGGTACCGCTGCTGTCGAAATTTATTTTAAAATATTTATCAGTTGCTGACAGCGTTGTTCCCCATAGCGGCGATGTGCCATAACCGCCAATAGTAAATCCGTGCGTACTGTCATTAAGCCGGCCCACCATATCCATATTAATCATGTAATTGGTTTGGGTAAAATCAACTGTTGGATGCTCGGTATAATATTTACTGCCAAATAATCCCAGCTCTTCGCCGGAGAAAGCAATAAACAGGTAATTGTTGTTTTTTAATTTAGCATTTTTAATTTGTTTGCTTAGTTCAATCAATGCCGC
>JANMWP010000449.1:0-4583 GCA_031394065.1 Chitinophagaceae bacterium | reverse complement strand
TATTGGGTAAATAGTAATGCCACCATTCAGTTTCAAGTGCTTTAAAGCCGTATTTTTCCATTACAGATTTTAGTGTTAACCTGTTTTGCAAAACAGCAGCCGGTAAATTTATGAAAGAATGATGTGCTGTATCGCTGAAATTATCAAAGCCGGTGCCCATGTCTAATTCTTCCTTGTTACTTAACCTGGTAATCGTAAGGTCAACAGCAATTCCCCGGTTATGTCCGCTGCCTTTTTTAGGGTCTGCAGCATAGCGGTCATCTTTTACCGGCTCCCAAAGTTTTTCTGTTACGGAATAGGGGCGATAGGCGTCAAAAATTTTTAAGCCCAATCCTTTTTCATTTAATTCCTTTTGAACAGTGCTTAAAGAATCTGCTGCAGCTTTTCGCAGATAGGTTGTTTTAATGGAAGGATATAATTTTTGGTGCATAAAATTATTAATGCCGGCATATCTTAAATCAAATTGAAGGCCCGGGATGGTTTTTTTCAGGTCTACCATCGCTTTAGCCGGTTTCTGCAATGCAGTTTTTTGAAGTTGATTAACATCGCTGATTACCCATAACCCATATTTATTCAATACAGTATCCTGCGCCATTGCACCTGTTGCTATCAGTATAAAAATAGTTGTACAAAATAGAAACAATTGAAAACGATGTATTATCTTGTTCATAAGTATCAGCCTCTTTGCTTATTGTCTTGAAAATATCAAGTTACAAATATTTAACCCGATATATGCCATACACCATAAAACATTGCTGGTATTTTGCAATTTGTATTTATTTATTGGCATTATCATGCAACAATCACAGCAGTGGAGACGACAAAAATATCATTACCAGCTCCAGTGCGATGAACGGTGAAGTGGCCTTTCAAATAGAAGCCGCTTTAAACAAAACCACTACAGATTCCGGAAAGATAAATGTTACCAATCAATTGGAATTGCATCAGATTGTTAAAGAGTTTTATAATCAAAATAAAAACGAACCCGTTTGGAGCAATGCAGAAAAATGGATGCCCATTGCAGATTCTTTATTTCATTTTATTAAGTATGCTGAAAATGAAGGCCTTTTCCCCAATGATTATCATTACAATACTTTAAAGATATTAAAGGATACGCTGGATAAAGATTCGCTTGCCCGTATGAATGCCGGCTTCTGGACTAAAGCCGATCTGTTACTCACCGACGGTTTCATGCATATTATTAAAGACCTGAAGCAGGGCAGGTTGCAGCCCGACAGTTTATCGATGAATAAAGATTCGATACTGGTTGATAAATTTTTTATTGCTTCGCTGAATCAGTTGCTGGAGAAAAAAGATTTTGGCAGTCTGCTTATTTCACTTCAACCCAAACATAAAAATTACTGGGAGTTGAAAAAAGGTATAAAAAAATTTGTTGACAGCATGGACCGAAGAATTTATACCCATGTTTCTTATCCATTTAAAAAAGGAGATGCAAAAGATTCACTTTTTTTTATTAAAATTTTACAAAAAAGGTTGTTTGAAAGTAATTGTATTGATTGGGGGCATGGATTACCTGATTCTGCACAATTAAACAAAGCCATAAAAAAATACCAGGTTCAACATGGTTTGCAGGTCGATGGGAAATACGGAAAAGGTTTAATTACATCGCTTAATGGTAATGATGCCGAAAAATTTAAAAGAATAGCCATTACTTTAGACAGGTACAAACAACTGCCTGCAAAACTGCCGGCGAAATATATCTGGGTAAATATTCCGGGATATTACCTGCGGCTGATAAATGCTGATACCGTTGTATTTGAATCGAAGGTGATTTGCGGCAAACCGGAAACCAGGACACCATTACTGACTTCTGAAATTTCGGATATGATAACTTACCCAACCTGGACAGTTCCTACCAGCATTATTGTAAAACAATATTTACCCAGGCTTAAAAATAATCCAAATTACATTTCCAGAATAGGACTGAAATTGATGAACAATAAGGGCGAAGCAGTTGACCCCAACTCAGTAAACTGGAGTAAATATTCTAAAGGCATTCCTTACAAAATTGTGCAGGGAAGTGGCGATAATAATTCATTGGGAGTCATCAAATTTAATTTTGATAATCCATACGCTGTTTATTTGCATGATACCAATCAGCGCTATCTTTTTAAAAATACATCACGTGCATTAAGTCATGGTTGTGTACGTGTGCAGGAATGGGAAAAACTGGCTTATTATATTGCTGATAACGACAGCATCTTAAGTAAAAGAAGAGATTCCTTAAAATTCACCACCGATTCAATTAAAAACTGGATAGCCCATAAAGAACGCCGCCGGGTTGAAGTTAAAAATCACATTGCATTGTATATCCGGTATTTCTCCTGTGAAGGTAAAAATGGCGAAGTAAAATTTTATGAAGATATTTATGGGGAAGATAAACAGCTGATGGAAAAGTACTTTGCAAAAAAGTGAATATTTACGAACGGTTAATTAATTATTATCTTTAATGCTGTGTATGAAACTGAGATCAACCGGATACAGAATTGCAGTTCACATTTTCTGTGTGATTGTTGTTGTTTTTTTTATTGCCCCATTTTCAGCAAATGCGCAAAACCACCCCATAAACGATAAAGCAAAACCTAAAAAAACAACCCGGGTTTTTTACGGACAGGCAAGTTTTTATTCCAATAAATTTAATGGCAGGCGTACGGCAAATGGTGAAACTTTTGATCAGAAAAAATTTACCTGTGCCTGTAATGTTTTACCGCTGGGTACCTTAATTAAAGTCACCAATTTAAGAAACAAGAAAACAGTTATTGTAAAAGTTAACGACCGCATTCACCCAAAAATGAAGCGGATTGTTGATTTATCGAGATCTGCTGCTCAAAAACTGGGTTATATATCGAGCGGACTTACCAGGGTAAAAGTGGAATTGGTGGATAAGTAAGTGTGTTTATAGTATTTGTATGTGTTATTTTTGCCATATTGGCTGGTTTCATTGATAATAATAGTTGTAATAATATTTTATGTTTTGAAGTTAAGCAGCTATTTTTGTTGCGATTTAGAAAATTAACAATTATGAAGAAAATCTTATTAGCATTTATAGGCCTCGGCCTTTTTGTATCATCTTTTGGACAAGGTGAAAACAAAAAACGACCTTCTTTTGGAATTCATTTTGTACTGAATGATTTCAAAACAGCACAAAGTGTTCGTAATAGCGGTTTAGCAAATACAGTAAACTCAAAAGTATGGCACAAAACCAATACTATGACAGCCGGTATTGCTATCAGTTATTTGCAGGGCTTAAATGATCACCTTGATTTTGTAGGTTCTGTCTCTGGCTCATTTCTTAACTACCCCAATGCAAAAACACCAACTGTTGATCCCCGATTATTACTTGAAGGAACTGCAACACTTAATTTAAAATTATTATCAGATAAATATATTCTGAACCCATTTCTTACAGCCGGTATTGGCGGCTCCAAATTTGGCGGATATTATGCAGGATTTATGCCGTTTGGTATTGGTACCCAGGTAAAACTTGTTGATGAAATATTCATCATGCTCAATTCGCAATATCGTGTGCCAGTCACAGAAAATGCTTCTTATCATTTCTATCATAGCATTGGTGTTGCTGCAAATCTTTTTAAAAAGAAAGAACCGGTTGTTGTTGTTGTTCCGGTGATTCCGGTTGTTGAACCACCAAAAGACAGAGATGGTGATGGTGTTCTGGATGTTGATGATAAATGCCCGGATGTTGCCGGCCTAGCTTCTTTACAAGGTTGTCCGGATAGAGATGGCGATGGTATAACTGATGCAGAAGATAAATGTCCTGATGTTCCTGGTCTGGCACGTTACCAGGGTTGTCCAATTCCTGACAGAGATAAGGATGGTATTAATGATGAAGTTGATAAATGTCCTGATGTTCCGGGTTTAGCCCGTTATCAGGGATGTCCGATACCTGATACAGATGGAGATGGTGTAAACGATGAGGAAGATAAGTGTATCAACGAAAAAGGCCCGGCATCAAACTATGGTTGTCCTGTTATCAGCGAAGACATTATTAAGCGTGTTAATTTAGCCGCTAAAAATGTATTCTTTGCAACAGCAAGCGATAAATTATTAGCACAGTCTAACAAAAGATTGAATGATGTAGTTACTATCCTGAACGAAAATCCAACTTACAAAGTACAGATTGATGGACATACTGATTCTCAGGGTAAAGATGAATATAATTTGGATCTTTCTAACAGAAGAGCTGCTTCAGTGAAAGCTTACTTAGTTAGCAAAGGTATTGCTGAAAGCCGTTTAAGCTCTATGGGTTATGGTGAAACGAAACCCATATCAGATAATAAAACTGCTAAAGGACGTGCAGAAAACAGAAGAGTGGAAATGACTTTAAGTAACTATTAATAAAAATTCCGGATAATTATTAACCCCTGCATTTAATGCAGGGGTTTTTTAATTATATACTTCTTTAACAAAATGTTGTTAAAATATTAATTACAATACAATGAATTAAGTTTTGACTGAATATTTTATATAATTTCATTGAACAAAATTTTAACGCTGTGCTGAAAACTAAACTGGTGCCATTTTTTTGCTTTTTTGTAGCCGTT
>JANMWP010000131.1:0-2581 GCA_031394065.1 Chitinophagaceae bacterium | reverse complement strand
ATATTTTTCATACGCTGCGTCGGCTAATCGTTTTCTTTCATCCGGATTCTGCAATAAATAAATTATTTTTTCAGCAAGCTCACTGCTGTTATATACCGGTACCAACAGGCCTGTTTGTTCGTTCGTTATTATCTCATTTGCAGCAGGTGCATCAAATGCAATAACCGGCAACTTCATGGCAAAGGCTTCTATAAACACAAGACCAAATGATTCGTACATTGATGGCGAAACCAGTATGTCGGAATTTGTCATAAAAGGATATGGGTTTTGCTGAAACCCCAAAAATAAAATATTTTTTTCTATACCCGATGAGACAGCCTGTTGCTGCAGCAGTTGTTGTTGTGTACCATTACCGATAACCAGCAGCCTTACCCCAGGGAAAAACTTTATCACTTCCGGCATGGCATTCAATAAATAAGTATGCCCCTTCACTTCTTCAATCCTTCCTAAAATAATCAGTTGCTGATCTCCATACCTGTGTACTTTATCATCTGTTTCCGGTAAAGTTTTAATATTAATACCGTGATGTATAAATTTTAATCTTTCGGGTGTAAGTTTTAACTGGTAATACAGGTCCGACATGGCTTTTGAAACAGCTACCTGCCTGTCAATATTTTTTAAAAGGTATTTTGAGATAAAGTAGTAGAGGTTATATTTTATTTTGCCTTTATACCGGTGATAATTACTGCAATACTTTTCTTCGTAACCATGTTTGGTACTCAACAGTATTATTTTCCGGTTGAATAATTTCTTTACCATTACTGCCAGCAAATCAGATTTAAATAAATGAGCGTGCAGGTATTTAATTTTATATTCGGAAAGATATTTATTAATAATCCGGGCGATAGAAAGGAAATTTTTTACCGTGCCGTTTATTAAAACAGCTTTTATCCCCTTCCCGTTCAGCTCTTCGCATAGCGCTGTAAATTTATACTCATCTTTAGCTGGTGTTACACAAATCAGGTGGCATTCAATCCCTTCATCTTTTAAACCAGGCAACAGATCAAGCAGGTACTTTTCGGCACCGGCAACCTGTTCTGAATAAATAAGATGTAAAATTTTCAAGCGTTAAAAATTTTATTATACCGTTCCAGCATTAATTTATTACTATAGTTATCTTTTGCAAAGTTATAGGCATTATCGGCCAAAGTTGTTGCCAGTAGCGGATTATTGATAAGTTGCAATATTGCTGCACAAAGTGCCCCTGCATTTTTTGCCGGTACCAGAATACCATTTTCATTGTGCCTGATCATATTATCTACCCCCAGTACATCCGATGCTACTATTGCTTTACGGCAGGCCATTACCTGCATAATGGCAGTGCTCATGGTTTCGCCAAGTGTAGCATGCACATATATATCCATAGAGTTTATAAATGAAGGT
The DNA here is from genome assembly GCA_031394065.1 of Chitinophagaceae bacterium. Classification (GTDB taxonomy): domain Bacteria; phylum Bacteroidota; class Bacteroidia; order Chitinophagales; family Chitinophagaceae; genus Ferruginibacter. The sequence continues at coordinate 1,198 of JANMWP010000131.1, read as the reverse complement.
AAAGCTGTTTCTTCCAGCATACCGGTAAACTCAACTGCACGTACAATATTTAATTCCTGAACCTGTTTTTCTAATAATGGCCGGCAAATACCATCGCCGGCGATAAAAAGTTTTGCCGGCTTATCTGTATAGATTTTTAAAAGTTGCGCAAATGCATCAATTAATGTTTGATGGTCCTTGCTTTCTGATAACCTGCTTTGCATACCAATGTTTACAAAGCCCTGCTCTTTTTTTTCAGCTGGCTTATATACATCTAGATCAACTCCATTGGGTATTACAGCCGTTCGCTTAGCGGAGAAAAAAACAGCGAGTCGTTTTTTTATAACATCCCGGTATTCGCTGCTCAGAAAAACAACTTTAGTTGCTGCAATTAACGAAACACATAAACCAACCCAGTTTAGTTTTGTTTTTAAATGATTGGGCTGTGTTTCCCTTACAATAATTTTTATTTTTTTGCTTATGAAAAGCACTGCCTTCTTTACCGGAAAAATATAAGATGAGCTGTGCAGGAAAATGATGTCGGGCATAGTTTGCCTGATTATCTTTTCAATCTGGCTATAAGAATTAAAATCAAAACCCGGTTTCTTCTTTACAAAATACCAGGGAATATTTCGCTGTTTTGCTTTTTCTTTATACCCTTCTCTTACTTCTTCATTACCAAAAAAAATAATTTCGAACTGGTGGTGCTTTTCTATGTCGGCATCTGCCATAGAAAAGAAAACATTACCATGCCCGCCTAACCCGCTGAATGCTATATGAAGGATTTTCATTGTTGAGTTGATGCTTATGGCTTTTTACAATTGGCTTCTACTCCATTGCCTCCATAAGCACAATAAATATCTGCAGCACCAAGATTGATAAGTGTTTCTGTAATCTGTTTTTTATTTCTGAATCTTTTATGCCAGTCTGTTAATGAATCATGCGTATCAAGCAAGGCCCACTCCTGTTGCAGCTTTTCGCTAAACTGCGGAAAAACCGAATAATAAGAAACAACCGGCGAAATGCGGTTCAGCAAAACTGAAAGCAATTTATTTTTTGCAACTTTCTTATGCAACGGTAAATATCTTTTTACTAATTTTTTTGTGTAGGGAATTGTATAATCAGAAGTTTTTTTACGCAGAAATATCCGGTAAAGGCGTGCCAGCCTCAGGTAATTTGACCTGTCGAAAGAATAATGATCAATTACCAATGTGCCGCC
>JANMWP010000438.1:0-2450 GCA_031394065.1 Chitinophagaceae bacterium | reverse complement strand
TAAGTTTCATACCACCCAATGCACTTTCAATAACAGTGTTTACATCATCCGCACTTAAACCATATCTTCCGATCTCTTCTCTTTTTATGGTAATGTCAATATATTTACCACCGGTTATCGGTTCTACATACAGATCTTTAACACCGTTAATTCCTTCCAGCTGTTTTTTTATTTTTTGTGCAAAAACATAAATGCTGTCTAAATTCTGGCCATAAACTTTCAACCCCACATCGGTACGAATACCGGTGGAAAGCATATTGATGCGGTTAATAATGGGTTGTGTCCATCCATTGGTAATGCCTGGTATCTGCAGCTTTGCATTCAGTTCATTAATGATACCATCTTTGGTTATGCCTTTACGCCATTCATTTTTTGGTTTCAGCAAAATGATGGTTTCTATCATGCTGATGGGAGAATTATCTGTTGCTGTATTTGCCCTTCCGGCTTTGCCTAATACATGATCAACTTCAGGAACAGTACTGATTATTTTATCCTGCACCTGCAATAATCTTTTTACTTCAGAGTTTGAAACATCAGGAAGTGTAACCGGCATAAAAAGTAACGACCCTTCATCAAGCGGCGGCATAAATTCAGAACCCAATCTTGTCATCATAACAATGCCAACAACCAATGCAATTAAATTTATGCCGATAACTGTTTTACGCCATGTTAAACAGAATTTAAGAATGGGCGTATATATTTTTTCCAATGTTCTGGTAATGGGATTGGCACTTTCAGGTTTTAATCTTCCCCTCAGAAAAAAAGAAATTAAAACGGGAGCCAACGTAATGGCCAAAAACGCATCTACCAAAAGAATAAAAGTTTTTGTCCAGGCAAGGGGATGGAATAATTTTCCTTCCATCCCTGTTAACAGAAACACCGGAAGAAAAGAAGTAATTACAATGATGGTGGAATAGAATACACCAGGGCCTACCTGTTTGGAAGACTTTTCAATAACGGCCATCCTTTCGGCTGAAGTTAACGGGTCTTTATTTCGTTTAAACCATTTTGCCATGATTATATTTTATCGGATAATTTAGATTTTTCGATTTGGGCTTCGCTTAGTTTCCGGTAAGCATTCTCCACCATTACAATGCCATCATCCACCACCACACCAATGGCCAATGCAATACCAGTAAGCGACATGATGTTGGAGGATATGCCAAAGGCTTCCAGTAAAATGAACCCAATGGCAACCGATATCGGCAACTGAATAAGAATGATAACAGCGCTGCGCCAGTTAAACAGAAAGAGTATAACAACAATTGAAACGGTTATTATTTCTTCTATCAGTGTGCCTTTTACAGATTCAACTGCTTCTTTTATCAATACACTTCTGTCGTAAGAAGTTTTAAATGAAACGCCCTCTGGCAAACCCTTTTGCACTTCATTCATTTTTGCTTTTACAGCAGTAATTACTTTGTCTGCATTTTCTCCATAACGCATCACTACAATGCCACCCACCACTTCACCTTTTCCATCCATATCAAAAATGCCGAGGCGTAAATCGCCCCCCATTTGTACCGAGCCAATATCTTTTACCCGAACGGGGATGCCATTGTAATTCGTTAGTGCAATGTTTTCCACATCTTCTTTGCTTTTTATGTAACCTAATCCACGGATAATGTAAGCCATGTTGCTCATTTCAAATTTTCTTCCGCCCACATCATTGTTATTGGCTTTTACTTTATTCATCACGTCCATCAGCGATACATTGTAAAACTGAAGCTTAACCGGGTCAACAACCAATTGATATTGTTTTTCAAATCCGCCGAAAGAAGCTACTTCGGCAACACCGGGCACAGTTTGCAATGCAAATTTTACATACCAGTCCTGCAATGCCCTTTGCTCTCCTAAATCCATTTTTGGTGCTTCCAGGTGATACCAGAAAATATGGCCAACGCCCGTTCCATCAGGTCCAAGCGTTGGCGTTATGCCTTGCGGCAAAAGGCGTTGTGCATAATTTAATCGTTCCAAAACCCTTGTTCTTGCCCAGTAAATGTCAGCATCATCTTCAAAAATCACGTAAACAAAACTCATCCCAAACATAGAGGAGCCACGGATGTTTTTTATTTTGGGAATGCCCTGCAGGTTACTTACCAATGGATAGGTTACCTGGTCTTCTATAACCTGCGGGCTGCGGCCCATCCATTCGGTAAAAACAATAACCTGGTTCTCACTCAGATCAGGAATGGCATCAATCGGGTTTTTCTGAACGGAGTAAATACCCCAGGCAAACATACCTGCTGCAATAAGCAGTACAATAAGCCTGTTTCGTAAAGCCAGTTCAATTAATTTTTGAACCATGATTTTTTATTTGAATACTTTAAATACAGCAATGCCAAAAGCCCGGCAAATTATTTGCCCGGTCATTACCTGGTTGTAAAATTTAAATTAAGAAAACACAATTGCGGATGTAAACAGCTATACTGCTTTTTCGGGGAGGAGCA
>JANMWP010000416.1:0-1818 GCA_031394065.1 Chitinophagaceae bacterium | reverse complement strand
GCTCCGATAACAAACATCAGGTTGTTTATATTTCCCCAGCTGCTTACTTTTTTTAAAACTGTTTCATAAAGAAATTCTTCACCACCGCCTTGGTTCGTGTCTTCACAAACAAATTTCAATTGCTCAAAATCTTTACTGCCTTCATTGCTGGTTAAGCCCAGCACAATGGCCCATTTGTTTTCAAATTCCAAAAATGGTTTTACACTGTCTTCGCCCATGTATGGTGCAACAGTAATAGCATCAAAGTTCAACGTTTCAAAAAATGCTTTGGCATATTGCGATGAAGTGTTGCCAATATCGCCACGCTTGGCATCGGCAATTATAAATTGATCTTTAGGAATATAATTCACTGTTTTTTCCATCGCTTCCCAGCCTTTTAATCCCATCGCTTCATAAAAAGCAGTATTTATTTTATAAGCCACACAAAGGTCTTGAGTTGCATCAATAATTTGCTTATTGAATTCAAACACAGCATTGGGATGTGGTTGTAAATGCGCAGGTATTTTGGTAATATCTGTATCTAAACCAACACAGAGGTAAGATTTTTTTAATTGTATTTGTTGAATGAGTTGTTTTCTTGTCATCTGTTAAAATTATAATCTCTTTTCCATTTCGTTAGCAATTGCGGCAGAATTTGCATCTCCTCTTTTTCTTAACTGCTCAATAATATTTTTTTGCGATGCTTCATCCCTGTTCTGGCTGAGTTTAAAAACATTGTCGAACGCTTTCACTTCAATGCTAAAACCAACAATGGCCTTTACCATATGGTCGATATATGCTGCCGGTAAGTTGTCAAAAGCACTTTCAGATGAAGTTCCTGCATATTTATCGCTGAGGGCCTTTACAGCATTGCGTGTGCCTGCTTCATCAGTAAAAGTAATTTTTCCTTTTGCATGCACTGTCATATAATTCCATGTAGAACCCATATGCGGATCGGTATACCAGTTTGCATTTACAAAGCAATGTGGCCCCGTAAAAAGCACCAGTACATTATTATTCTTTTCAAAGGCTATATGGTGATCTGTCTTTCTCATCATATGTCCTTCCAGGAATATTTTGTCTTCCTTTATTTTTATTGCCAAAGGAATTTGTGTTGCTACCGGATATTTTTCTCCCATGCCTGTAATTAATGCAAAAGCATTTTCTTTCATGAAGTCAATAACCTTTTGCTGATCCTGCTCGGTGTAGTAAGAGAATTTGTACATTTTTATGTGTTGATCTTTTCTAAAATCATTTTTTCAATTGCTTCATCCTGCCACCTGTTTTCAATGTCCGTTATCGCCATTACCTGTTGCATGATGGCTTCCTGCTTTTGTCCGCTTACGAATGCTTCGCTATATCTTATATGCGGACTGAATGTTACCTGTGCATAAGCTGGTATCCATTTATCGGGATATTTTTTACTGAAAGCCGCTTCAATTTTTTTCTGTAATAAAAATTTAGGGTCAGCAACTTTATCTCTCATCTCTACAAAATTATTCAGTGCCAGATCGGCAATAGCATCGCCATCAGGTTTTCTTAAAGATTGATATTCGGATAAAATTTCTGACCAATTGTCTTGATGTTTTTCAATCAAACTATTTAAGACAGCGCAGTCCTCAAAGCCACAATTCATGCCTTGCCCAAAGAAAGGAACAATGGCATGGGCGGCATCGCCAATCAAAGCAAATTTATCTTCCCGTATCCATGGAAAACATTTTACAGTAACTAAAGATCCGGTCGGGTTATTAAAAAAATCCTGTTCCAGTGTCGGCATTAAGGGCGCCGCATCTGTAAAAATTTTTTCAAAAAATGATCTCACTTTTTCTTTTGTATCCA
>JANMWP010000370.1:0-7581 GCA_031394065.1 Chitinophagaceae bacterium | reverse complement strand
GAAATGGATGAAGCAGGCATAAGAAATGTTTGCCGTGAATTAAAAATTCATGCCGATGAAAAATGGGGAAAGGGAAAACTGATTGATGAAATTTTTGGAAGCAAATGCGAAAGCAATTATATACAACCTACTTTTATTACTGATTACCCGGTTGAGATGAGTCCGCTTACCAAAAAACACCGCAGCAAACCCGGACTGGTTGAGCGTTTTGAGCTGATTTGCAATGGTAAGGAAATTGCCAACGCTTACAGTGAGTTGAACGACCCCATTGAACAGCGTGCCCGTTTTGAAGAACAAACCAAACTGATGGAACGTGGCGATGATGAAGCCATGTTCATTGATCATGATTTTTTACGGGCACTTGAATATGGTATGCCGCCAACCAGCGGTATTGGTTTTGGGATAGACCGGATTGCGATGTTGCTCACCAATCAGCATTCAATTCAGGATGTTCTTTTCTTTCCGATGATGAGGCCTGAAAAAAATGATGATTAGGTAATTCTACTGTTGAATCCGTTCGGATGTTAGGCCTCCCTCTCCTTGAGGAGAGGGAACGAGGGTGAGGGTAATAATAAAACTTAATCTTACATTAGCAGTATGAAGAAAAATATTTTCATACTGCTTTTTTTTATTTGCACCACCAGCCTCCAGGCACAAAAAAATATTACCTCTTTAATTAAAACAAACCTGGGCGATATTACTGTTGAATTGTATCCTACTAAAGCACCCATCACTGTTGCTAATTTTTTAAAGTATGTTGATGCACATTTGTATGACAGCAGTTCTTTCTTTCGTTCGGTAACATTAAATAATCAGCCCAAAGATTCTATAAAAATTGAAGTGATACAGGGAGGCGATATTGATTCGGTAAAAGATTTTGCACCCATACCGCTTGAAACAACAAAGCAAACCGGCCTGCTCCATAAAAACGGAATCATCTCCATGGCCAGGGGAAAGCCGGCAACAGCAACATCCAGTTTTTTTATTTGTATCAATAACCAGCCTGCACTGGATTATGGAGGTATGAGAAACAAGGACGGACAGGGCTTTGCAGCATTCGGAAAAGTTATTAAAGGCATGGATGTGGTAAAAAAGATACAGCAGCTTTATCCAGAACAGGGACAGTATTTTAAACCAAAACTCACAATTATTTCCATCACCAGAAAATAAAAAAATGCAAAAATTATTATTAACATGCTCAATTGTATTACTGCTAACAGTAACATCTGAAAATGTATCAGCACAAAATTTTGTAAGCAATCAGCGGCCGGCAAGTGGTACAGAAAGAATTGCTGCATTTAAAAAACATCAGGCGTTATTAAATACATCGCTGTATAAAAAACTGCAATGGCGTAATGTGGGGCCCGATAATATCAGCGGCCGCTGTACCGATGTTTGGGGCATATCGGGCAATAAAAATATTTTGTACGCCGCATTTGCCACAGGTGGTTTATGGAAGTCGGAAGATGCTGGAAAAACATGGAAGCCTTTAATGGATCAATTCGCTACCCAGTCAATTGGAAATATGGCTTTAGCGCCATCTGACCCTAATGTTATTTATGTGGGTACCGGCGAAGCAAATATTTTCAGGGCATCATTACCCGGCATCGGCATTTTTAAATCTACAGATGCAGGAAAAACATGGCAGCATATTGGCCTGGAGAATACAAGTACAATTGCCAGGGTTGTTGTGCATCCAACAAATCCATCCGTAGTATATGTTGCAGCCGGAGGAAATGAATGGAGTTACAATAATGACCGGGGCGTTTATCAAACAACCGACGGCGGAAAAACCTGGAAAAAAATATTAGGCAATGATGATAAGACTGGTTGCATTGACCTTCGCATGGATCCAGCTGACCCCAATACCATTTACGCATCTATGTGGAACCGCATTCGCAAACGCTGGAGCGACCCTGTGCCCGAGGATGGTGATCATATTTATAAAACAACCGATGGTGGTAAAACATGGAAGCCGCTTACCAATGGTTTGCCCAATACAAAAAATACCGGTAGGATTGGTATTGATATTTCGAAAAGTAATCCAAATGTTATTTACGCTTTTGTTGATAACCATGATAAAAAAAGAGAGCCTAAAGAAGGTGAGCTGGATCCCTATGGAAGAATTAAAGAGATCGTTGTTAAAGGCGTGGAAGTGTACAGGAGTGATGATAAAGGAGAAAGCTGGATTAAGGTGTCGGAGAGCAATGATTTTATGGAAAGGTTTTGTGGCACTTATGGTTGGGTGATGGGACAAATAAGAGTTAACCCATTGGATGAGAACTGCCTGTATATTTTAGGCCTGGCAATGGCTAAATCAAATGATGGCGGCAAAACATGGAAACGTTTCAGATCTGTTGATACAACGGGTGATCATTTACATGGCGATAATCACGGGCTCTGGATTGATCCCGCTGATTCTAATTATATCATTAATGCTGATGATGGGGGAATTGCCGTAACCTATAACGGTGGGAAAAAATGGAAGAACTTTTATAAAGAAATTCCAACAACGCAGTTTTATAATGTTACTTACGATTCAAGAGTTCCTTTCAATATTATTGGTTCGGTACAGGATGAAGGATCATTGATGGGCAGTATAAAAAATACTTTTGGTATAAAAGATACAACGGTGATGCAGTGGAAATGGGGGCCGGGCGGCGAAGGTGTTATACATGCCATTGACCCCGGAGATGCAAATACTATTTATACTTCTTCCTTTTACGGCCGGTTAATAAAAGCAAATCTGGATTTAGTTGATTCTTTACAGGAAAGAAGTATTGCTCCTAAAAAACAAGCCGATGAAGAAACGCACCGGGGCGAATGGCTGGCTTATACCATGATATCGCCGCATAATAGTTTTACGGTTTACCATGGCATGCAATATTTATTTAAGTCGGTTGATAGCGGCCATATCTGGAAAAGAATCAGCCCCGATATGAGCAATAATAACAAACAACGGATGGGCCGAACACCTTATGCCATTAACCACCAGGCCATAACTGCTATTGATGAATCGCCTTTTAAAAAAGGTTTATTGTATGTTGGTACAGATGATGGCAGGGTTTGGATAAGCCAGAACGATGGAGGCAACTGGACAGAAATAAGCAAAGGCTTGCCGGTTAATGCACATATATCAAGGATAGTTTCTTCAAAATATAATGAGTCGGCTGTGTATGTTACTTTAAGCGACAGAAGAGAAGATAATATCAACCCATACATTTATAAATCAAATGATTATGGTAAAACATGGTTACCGATAAACAGTAATTTACCAGCAAGTCCTGTGAATGTTATCAGGGAAGATCCATTGCAGAAAAATATTTTGTATTGCGGAACAGATATGGGCGTTTACGAAAGCAGTGATGGCGGAAAACAATGGATTGCGCTTAACAACAATCTTCCTGCATCTGTATCTGTTCAGGATCTTTTTATACATCCTAAAACAAATCAATTGGTAATTGCAACCTATGGCCGGGGTATTTATGTGTTAGATGATGTAACCGTTTTAAGAAAATAATTAAGATGGGTTTAATTGGAGAACTGAAAAGCAGCAACAGTTCATCAAATGTATCTGAATGACCGGGATATACTGTTGATTTTTTATACGTTGTTTTATTGCTTGCAATTTCAAAGATTTATGTTTATTTTTCTGTTAATTAAAATCTTATAATTATGAAATCTTTTTTTCCAACAAGACTTGCCGAAATGCTTTATGCTTTAATCATGGGCTTTTTCGGCGTTACGCATTTTTTGAATGCAGATATCATGAGCGGAATGATACCTGATTTTATGCCTGGTGATGGTAAGATATGGATTTATATAACCGGTGCAGCACTGATAGCTGCAGCACTTGCTATTTTGATTAATAAATTTAAAAAACCGGCCTGCTATTTACTGGCAATTATGTTACTGATATTTGTTTTTACCCTGCATCTTAAACCTGCAATGGATGGTAATCCGGCTATGCTTTTGAAAGATGCAGGGTTGGCCATGGCTGCAATTATTATAGGCAACAGGGGTTCAAAATAATGAATCTTTTTTAATAAACTAACTAAATATAATTTACAAAAAAGTCAGGCATAAACAGCCTGACTTTTTTGTAAAGAACCAATACTTAATTTAATATCAGCCTTTTCGTTTTCGGTTTTTTACAGTTAAATAATCTAAAAAGTAGATCACTTTTACGGATAAGCTTCTGAATTGAATATCGGCATTGTAATCTTTATCGGTGAATGTTTTACTAAGATTGGTAACATAATTTTTTTCGAAGCTTCTGTTAAAATTTGATGAGATATTTTTCCAGACAATATTAAAGAAGCTGCCTTGTGCAAATTGCCAGGTATATACCAGATCAGTAGTTAAATAATTAAAGTTTTGATTTCTATTGTTGTTATAAGCAAAATCTGGTGTTTCCAGATTTCCGGTTTTGCTTAACACATAAAACTGAAGCGGCTGCACTTTACCCCAGGAGTGCCGGGTAGTTAAAGTAATACCCATTTTATTTGTAAAATTGTATTTAAAGTTCAGGGATGTAGCAATATTTTGATTATTTCTACGGCTGAAAATTACAGTATCCATTTGTGCTGAATTGCTGGCATATAAAGTTTGTGCCCAGCCTGGCTGATCTTTACTGTTATCAGTTTCAATTGAGCCATCAATTGAAAACTTACTACTAAATCTTATTTTTCCATTGAAGCCATAACCAATCGTTTTTCTTTTCGTTACTGCTCCTTCTCCCCAAAATAAGAAACCGCCCCAGGATAACTTTTTAGCTTCGTTACTGTTCCAGTTTGCATTTGCACCAATGCGGCCTTTATTATGAAACACCCTGCCATAAACCCTGGGTTCATAAAAATCGTTATAGTTAGATGATACATTTAGGTTTAATCCAAATCTCCATAAATTTTTAAACTGCCCATACAAATTGTAATTGGCAAAAAAACGTTGAAATTTCTTCGATTTAATTTCAATACCGGCAATGGGTGTAACCAGGTTAAACAAGTGAAAATTTACATTAGTCCCCAGTCTGTTATACCATTTGCTGGGTTTATTCCAATTGTATCCCATCCACAAACCGGTATGAATATCATTATTATTGGTAAAATAGGCAAGGTCACTGTTATCATATTTGTTATTTCGTAAATCCTGCCAAATATTAAAATTAAACTTGCCACTGGTTTTACCAAAGTAAACATTATAAGCATAGCCGGTAGCTGTTTTTCCTTTTTCAAAAACATTACTAAGGCTAAAGTTGCCGCCAACATTCCACTTATTTTTTTTATCGTTAAAATCAAACAACAAAGCACTTACATTAGCATCTCTGTCGTTACCACTACGAATTGTACTTGTATTAATAAAAGATACGCTGCTGTTATTTTTTAAAGTTTGATCTAAAACAAGAATATTGTAATTGGTTAAAGGATTGGTTTCTATTTTATGTGTTTCTTTTAAAACTACATCTTCAATTTCGGCATACTGAGGCCTTGTTACAGCATTAAGCAAACCAATGCCTAATCCTTTTTGAGTACGGCCACTTATTTTAGTGGCATTGTACAATTTGGTTTGCGATGGATTTTTAATTACCCGTTCGTTATTATATACATTAAAATCGTAGCGATGTATCGGTTCTCCACCAATACGCCTGCTGTAAAACAAACCTGCCTTGTTAAACAACTCGGTGCCTTCGGTAAAAAAAGCCCTGTTTTCGCTAAACTGTTGTTCAAATGGAGAAAGGTTTAAAGTTACATTATCGGATTGTACCTGTCCAAAATCCGGTATCAGCGTCATATCTAAAGTAAAAGCCTGGTTAAGGCCATATTTTATATCCATGCCGCCCGTTATTGCTGTGGTAGTTTTTTTAGTTGCCACATTTTCATCATGATTTATATAGGTAGATAAGTAGGGTGATAATTGTAAACGAAATGGCGGTTTAATTCCCTCAAGCCCGGTAAACATCCCTTCCTGTGTTAAAAAACCGTTTGCATTGGGATCTATGGATTGCCAGAATAACTGCTGGCCACTTTTTTGGCGGCGTCGTACAATATTCAATCCCCAATCCTGTACATTTTTTTTACCAAACCTGATGGCAGAATAGGGAATAAACATTTCAAATGTCCAGCCATCGACCTGCAGTTGTGATTTGCTTTCCCAAACTGCATTCCAGCTAAAGTCTTCGCTGTTGCCATTTGTGTTTGGCGATACTTTTGCATCCATCTGTTCGCCAAGCGGTGTAACAAAATACTCGAAGCCGTTCAGCTTATCTTTATAGGTGTCAAATATCACACCTAAAAAATCATTATTACCAAAACCATCACGGCCGGTTAATTCAGATGCAATACTGTCTTTGGTTTTTTCATGTAAATACCCTCCCACATAAATTCCTTTGTTATCATAAACAAAAAAAATCTGGGTTGCATTATCGGAATTTTCAGGTTTAAAAGGAGTGGGCCTTAATTCAATAAATTTATCCGCTACCGGAGCGTCTTTCCATCCGGCATCATCTAAAACCCCGTCAATTTTAATAGTTGATTGAATTCTTTTGGCAGCAAGTTGCTTTTTTGAAGTTTGGCCGAATACGGCGGAACTAAGCAGTATGCAAAAGCATAATGCTTTAAGGTTAAAACATTTCATGGCTATACTTTATTGGTTTGCAAATACATCATTCATGGCGTAATGATGTTAATACGAAATTAAACGTACATGCTCCAATAAATGTTACCGTTCATCAAAGAAAAAATGCTTTAAGAATTTTTTAACAGAAGCTACACAAAAAGATCTTTGTACAATTGTGCACCGGGTACAACAGAATATTTGCCAAGGTCTGTTATTCCTTCAGCAGCAAGTACATCTTCATCAATAAAAGTATTGCCCGTGCAGGATGTGGATGATTTAGATAAGATATAGTAAGCAGCGTCTGCAATAATATCAACGGTGCGGCTCATTTTCATTAACATTTCGCCGCCGAGTAAATTATTTACTGCAGCAGTTGCAATGGTAGTACGTGGCCATAGTGCATTGGCTGCTACGTTGTATTTTTTTAACTCGGCCGATAAGCCCAGCGCAATCATACTCATATCATACTTGCTGATGGTATAAGCCAGGTGGTTTTCAAACCATTTCAGATCCATATTTATTGGTGGCGATAAATTTAAGATATGCGCATTGGTTCCTTTTTTAAGATGTGGAATACAGGCTCTGCTCATCATAAACGTACCACGTACATTTATGTCGTACATCAAATCAAACCGTTTGGGTTCGGTTTGTTCTGTTGGCGTAAGGTTGATGGCCGATGCGTTGTTAATTAAAATATCAATGCCGCCAAATTTTTCAACGGTTTTATCAACTACATTTTGTATCTGGTCTTCAAAACGGATATCGCACTGCACAGCCAAAGCTTTGCCACCGGCAGCTTCCATCTCTTCAGCAGCAGAAAAAATAGTGCCCCCAAGTTTTGGATTTTCTTCCACGCTCTTTGAAGCAATAACAATATTAGCTCCTTCCTTTGCCAACCTCAGTCCAATTGCTTTTCCTATACCACGGGATGCACCTGTGATGATAACTGTTTTATTTTGAAATGAC
>JANMWP010000322.1:0-2333 GCA_031394065.1 Chitinophagaceae bacterium | reverse complement strand
GGTTTCATTTTATGAAAATTTTCTTTCAAATATTTTGCAGTTCCAATAATGGCTGATAAAGGACTTCTTAAATCATGTGAAAGTATTGCCAAAACACTCTCTTTATGAGTATTCAGTTCCTCCAATTCTCTTACATATTTTTTTATCGCATCTTCCGATTGTTTTCTATCTGTTAGGTCTCGTAAAATTTTAACGTAACCCAGCATCTCTCCGTCTAATCCAGTCAGTGGAAAAACCAATCCATAAGCATAAAAAAGGCCCTTGTCTTTTGCAATGTGCCATCTGTTATCCGTTGCTCTGCCTTCTTTTAAAGCTGTTTCAATTTCTCTTTTCGGAACGCCACTTTTAATATCGACCTCCGTAAATATAATATCGAAAGGCTCTCCAATAACTTCATCTGTTTCGTAACCGAATATTTTTGTCGAGCCGGAACTCCAACTGTTTATATTGAATTCTTTATCCAATGTAAAAATGGAATAATCTTGTAAACTGTCAATTATTTGGCTATAAAACTCAGCAGTTGGTATATATTTATTTTTAAGAACCTTAGAATTGTCTTGTTTGTTTTCCATTGTATTTATTTTATTCGCTAAGTTTAATTGTTATGTTATGGTGTCTGCCGCCATTGCGTATAACTCATAAATACACGCAAGTTATAAAAACCTACTATTTACAAGTTTGCTTTCCATAAATATACATTAAAATATTAGTGCATTAAAAATCTCAAACTTGCGTATAATTAACTGTTTAATGCATCAACAATTAAAAAAACGCAGGTTTTATCTCCATTCAACAGCTTTTACGAACATCCCAGCCACAAATTCATAACTCAAAACTCAAAAAAACACCAAAAACTACCACTTTGAGGTATTGTATTTATCAAAAATATTTTAAATCTTAGCGTTTTAAAATTTTTTTATAATATGTGCTACCTGCCCCATGCACCGCCAAACTGCAATAACCTGTGGAAAATGCCCCGCAGTAAGCAGCAACGTTTCATAGGTTTATGAAAACCTGCTGCCGTTGGCGGCGCCCTTTCATAAGCTTATGAAAACGCCCTGCCCTAAGCGGCAAGCTTTCATAAGGCTATGAAAGCTTCCTGCCGGTAGCAGCAGCTTTTCATAAAAAAATACCTGTAAAATCTATTTTAAACAATAAAAATCTATACAACATGATAAATAGTATCAATCTATCAAACCTTCGCAACCCCGAGTTTCTTCAGTTTTCAAACGATTTTTTAGGCATTGTGCAGCTTAACGATCCCGCTGCCCTTAATGTAAAGGCCGAATTTGATGACTTTACAAAGGTTACCAATACCATAGATGCCCTGTTTAAGGCAGACAGGGGCAGCCTTATTACCGATGAGCTGCAGGCGATAGATCTTCGGCGTGATACTGCCATTACCGGCATTACAGGTTATGTGCAGTCGCTTACTTATCATTTTAACCCAATTACCCGCCAGCATGCTGTTGCCCTGGCAGCCAACCTGGCTAATTACGATGCCGGCGTGGCCAAACAAAACTACCAGGCCGAAACAGCCATTATAAAAAGCATTTTAACCGACTGGACAGAAAAGCCTGCCCTTAAAGCTGCTATTGAAGCGCTTAATATTGCCGACTGGCAGGCAGAACTGGCCGATGCCAATACAGCTTTTAACAGCAAATACCTGGCACGTACCCAGGAGCTGGGTGCTGCATCGCCCGATACTATTAAAGAAAAAAGGCAGGAAGCCACTACGGCTTATTATACATTAAGGGATTTTATAAGCAGCCATTATATACTGGCCAAGGGCGCAGAACCTTATAAAAAAGCAGTAAATGAACTGAATGCCCTCATTACCCAGTATAACAACCTGTTGGCCGGCCGCAGAGGTGGTAATAATGATAACCCAGCGCCTTTTGCATAGGGCATATTAGTTGCAGAAAACAAAAAGCCATTTACAACAGCTATTGTAAATGGCTTTTTAAATAATCAACATCAATTTAATAGTAAAGGCAATTGGAACCATCTGCAATATTATAGGGGACTTATAGGGAATTTACCCCATAGTAGCTACCTGGTATCTTCCTGTTTCCTTCCATCTTACAGTTAACTTAACACCACCTTTAAGCATAGGTAATTGCTGGATTCTTCACACAATTTTCATAAAAAAATCCCCCGAACAATTTCGGGGGATTTCTATAACTGATCAATTATTAATTACTGTATCACAATTCTGCAAACGGTTAACCTGTTGCCATTTCTGTCAACAATTTCAACCCAGTATAAACCTTTTCCATAAGCTCTCATATCTACATCCATTCTGTCATAAGGCCTTCCGATGGTATATGCCT
>JANMWP010000314.1:0-1683 GCA_031394065.1 Chitinophagaceae bacterium | reverse complement strand
TTTCTCAAAAACATTATTGAAATATTTTGCGATTGATTGAACAGGTTTTACAATGATGGCATCATACAACTCATCAACATACCATTTATTGGCAAGCACTTTACCAAGACCGGTTTCTTCTTTTTCTACCTTTTGATATTTACTGAATTTGTTCCATGCAAAAACCAAGGCTGCCAAAGCTGCTGCAACTGAAATACCCATCAACATATATTCTGTTTTATGCGACAGGGGATGCTTTTCAGTAAGCGCATTGCTTTGTGCAAATACAGGTGCTAAAAATTCCTCTAACTTATGTCCTCCATGAATGAAAACTTCCGGTATGCCAATCCATCCACCGATAACTGATAAGATGGCAAGAATAATTAACGGAATAGTAATTGTTTTCGGACTTTCATGCAAATGATGTTCCTGCGCTTCGGTACCTCTGAATTTTCCAAGGAAAGTCATGGCATACAAACGGAACATATAAAAAGCTGTCATGATTGCACCGGCAACACCAACGCCCCAAAGCAATGGATTTTTTTCAAATGTAGCAGCTAAAATTTCATCTTTTGAAAAGAAGCCTGAGAATGGCGGCATTCCTGCAATAGCCAGGCAAGCCAATAAAAAAGTAATATGCGTAACACTCATGTATTTTTTCAGGCCACCCATATTACGGATGTCCTGCTCGCCACCCATAGCATGAATAACACTACCGGCACCCAGGAACAACAAGGCTTTGAAGAAAGCATGTGTCATTACATGAAACACTGCGCCTGTATATGCACCAACGCCCAGTGCCAAAAACATATAACCTAACTGGCTTACTGTTGAGTAAGCCAACACTTTTTTAATATCATTTTGTTTCAATGCAATCGTAGCAGCAAGTATGGCTGTTGATAAACCAACAATGGCAACAACGCCTTGTGTAACCGGCGCCATGGTATATAATATATTGCTACGGGCAATCATGTAGATGCCGGCTGTTACCATGGTAGCAGCATGTATCAATGCACTCACCGGTGTTGGACCAGCCATTGCATCGGGCAGCCAGGTGTACAAAGGAATTTGTGCACTCTTACCCATGGCACCAACAAATAATAGTAACGAAATACCGGTAATATCTGTCACTGATAATTTAGAAACATTGGCAAATACTTCATGATAATCTGTAGTACCCAATTTTGAAACGAGCCAAAACACAGCCAGTAAAAAACCAAGATCACCAATACGGTTCATGATGAAGGCTTTTTTAGCCGCAATATTGTAGTTGGTATTTTTAAACCAGAAACCAATAAGTAAATAAGAACAAAGCCCCACACCTTCCCAACCGATAAACATAATTACAAAGTTGGCGCCCATTACCAGCAGCAACATGGAAAACACAAAGAGATTTAAAAAAGCAAAATACTTTGCAAAATTTTTTGGCTCTTCATCATGCATGTAGGCGGTTGAATACATATGTATTAAAAAACCAACGCCGGTAATTATTAATAAGAAGATGGAAGAAAGCTGGTCAATCTGAAAATCGAAACCAATTTTAAGTGCCGTGATATTTATAAAATCGAAGTAATGAGCAACATGGGTATTGCCTCCTTTAACACTAAAAAAAACATAGGCACTTATCAGGAAAGAAAGAAACACCGTTCCGCTGCCGATGATACCAGCCATTGTTTTTGAAACCTGTTTTCTACCCAAGCCGTT
>JANMWP010000275.1:0-6105 GCA_031394065.1 Chitinophagaceae bacterium | reverse complement strand
GGTTGTGTTTATAATCAGGGTCCGGGAACCCCCCTTCGGGGGGCAGGAGGGCTGCATAAAACGCATTGGTAATTAAATTCAGGATCACTCGTCCGATATCCTGCGGAATGATATTGATGTTGCCGATGCTTTCATCAAAATCCGTTTTCATCGTTGCATTAAAGGATTTGTCTTTTGCACGCAGGCCGTGGTAGGCGAGGCGTAAATATTCATCTGCCAGGGCATTGATATCCGTTGTTTCTTTTACACCATTGCTGCTGCGGCTGTGCTGCAGCATTCCTTTTACAATAGCATCGGCTCTTTTGCCGTGATGTAATATTTTTTCTAAATTTTGTTGTACATCCTTTGCAATTACTTTTACTTCTGCTGTATTTCCCTTGTCAACTTCTTCAACCATCTCACTTATCAACTCATTGCTTACTTCCGAAAAATTATTCACGAAGTTTAACGGGTTTTGAATTTCGTGGGCAATGCCTGCTGTGAGTTCTCCAAGCGAAGCCATTTTTTCGGATTGGATTAATTGTGTCTGGGTAGTCCTTAAATCACTGAGCGTTTGTTCTATCTGGCTGTTTTTCTCCTGCAGTGTTTGATTTGCTTTTTGCTTTTGACTGTTGTTACGGAAAAGTAAGAATCCAATGGTACTGAAGACAACTATCAATGTGATAATGGCGATTGTTTTTTGTTTGCCCTCCTTTTCAATTCGCACTTGCTCCTGCTGTTGTAAGTCCAATTGTTGTTTGAATGCTGACACCTGGAATTCATGGAGCTTTGATTTTTCTATCTTGTCCAGACTGTCATCTAATAAGGTAGCCCGTCTTAAATAGGCAAAAGAACTGTCTGTATTTTTATTATCCCAATAATAATCTGAGATCATCCGGTAGGCAATGGCTACTTCCTTTTTATAACCACCCTGCGTAAAAGCTGCAAGAGCTTTTTTTGCATAAAGAAAACCTGAATCTGCTTTTTTTAACGTTTGATAAAGAGTAGCTAATTGAAGACATGCATTTCCGGCATGCCGGAAATTTTCATGTTGCTCACTAACCTGTATTGCTTTTAAATAATTTTCCCTGGCAAGATCAGCGTTTCCCATTTTCTCGTAGATATTGCCTATTGAAGTATATGTACCGCCTTCAAATTTTCTCTCTTCAAAAGATAATTTTGGATAATACTCCAGTGACTTTTGTTGATAGAAAAGTGCTGAGTCAAACTGATTCAGCTTTAGATAATAATCACCAATGTCAGGATATAGTCCGGCAAGATTGAAAGTATCTTTTGAAGCTTCAGCATGTACAATTGCTTCACGGGTAGCGGTAATTAGCTTTTCATCATCGCCGACGTAGAAATAGAGACTCTCACGGGCAGCATATAATAAGCCGATCACATATAGCCGGAACATCTGCAGGCTTTGTCCTTTTTGCAGGTATCCTGCTTTTTTTTCATTGGAAGGATCTTCTGCAATTTTAAAGCCCTGGTTTATTACCTTTAGTGCTTCCGGATAATTGCCTGTTTTCATAAGCGGCCACGCCATATATGCCAGGGTCACAGCCTTGTTTAATTGTAAATCGAGCTTTTCGGCAAGAGCTATTCCTTCGTTACAATAGTACAGACCACTATCAACACTTATATCATCATACCACCCACCCAATGCGGAACAAACGCCCATTCGTATAGTGTCATTAGCAGCATGCTGAAGTATAAACTGGAGACTATCTATTTGGCGCAGGTTCTGTGCTTTAGCAAATGACGGCAATAATAGAAGCAGCATTATTTTTATTAATAATTTCATCTTATCAATTTAAGGAATTGGTAATTTAATTGTAAATTCACAACCCTCCCTTTCTTTCGTTTCCACTTTCAACTCCCCACCATGCGCTTTTACAATATCATAACTCAAACTCAAACCCAATCCCGTTCCCTGCCCGGTTGGTTTGGTGGTAAAGAAGGGTTGAAAGATTTTGTCTAATAATTTTTGAGGAATACCGCTGCCATTATCTTTTACACTGATCAAAACTTTATCGCCAACTTTTTTTGTGCTTACAAAAATAGTAGGGTCGTACAGGGTTGCCAATCTTTCAAAGGTTGGCAACCCTGCTGCTGCCTGTTTTTTCTTTTCATCAACCACATAAAATGCATTCGTTATTAAATTTAAAATAACTCTTCCAATATCCTGCGGAATAATATTGATATTGCCAATCGTTGAATCAAAATCGGTTTTCATCGTTGCATTGAAGGATTTGTCTTTTGCTCTTAATCCATGATAAGCCAACCGTAAATATTCATCTGCCAAGGCATTTATATCAGTCAGCTCTTTTACACCGCTACTGCTGCGGCTGTGCTGCAGCATTCCTTTTACAATGGCATCGGCTCTTTTGCCGTGGTGTAAAATCTTTTCTAAATTTTGTTGAACATCCTTTGCAATAATCTTTACTTCTGCTGTATTTCCCCTATCAACTTCGTCAACCATTTCACTTATCAACTCGTTACTCACTTCACTAAAATTATTTACAAAGTTTAACGGGTTTTGTATTTCATGGGCAATGCCTGCGGTGAGTTCTCCAAGTGATGCCATTTTTTCTGATTGGATGAGTTGGGATTGGGTAGCTTTTAAATCTGTCAAACTGTTTTGCAATTCCAGTGTGCGTTCATGCACTTGTACTTCCAGATGTTTTTGCTGCTCCTCGGCAAGCATTCGTTTTTCTTCTGATAATGCCACTATCTGTTGTGCATTGAGTACAATGTTTTTATTTATCTCCCTGAAGCGGAGTACTACATATACCAATAAGCTGAGCGGAAAACACAAACATATAGCAGTAACTAAATTTAACTCAGTGTAAGAACCTTTTTCAGGTTTAAAAAGACCATAAATTAAAGCTAAGACCAAAAATATTAGTATGCCCGAAGCTACTACTCGTTGAGCAGTTCCTGTTTTTTTAAAAGACACAATAACCCAGAATAATATAACTGCTAAATTTACAAATGGTGAGAGACCTGCTAGAATAACCAAAAATGTTTGATTTTGAATGCCGTAAATATCGATTAACCCTTTAATTAAATTAGCCAATGAAAAAAAGACAGCTACTGTAAATAATACCCGGTTAAACCCTTTTAACTGAATTGTAAAAATTTTTATTACCGTTTTAAGTAGTAATAACAACAGAACGAAGATTAGAATATTTGCCGCAACATTAATATACAAGAGCCATTGCGGATGAATAATAGGTTCTCCTGCATAAGTTATCAGGAAGATTAATACCAACCAGGAACTAAAAATAAAACACACATTGGTATACAATAATAAATTGCGTTCTTTTTTATTTAGCATAAACAGTAAGAAAAACAGAAAGGCAAATAGTAAATTTGCACCAATCCATACTGTCCAGTAAGAAAATTCAATAGTTCTCCTGCTAAGAATTTTGTAGAGTGAATGATCGGGCGTTAATGAAACAAATCCCCCTTTAAACGACCTGCTTAGCTGTCCAATCATCATACTGGTTCTTCGGCCTGGGGTAACAATTTCATCTTTTATATGAACAGCAAGCGTATGCACTTGCCCTGCAGCTAAATTTATTCTTTGTGTAGTATCGTTTTCAATAAAAAATTGAAATGGCTCTTTATCGTTGCCCATCTTTCCGTATTCACCAAAGCGTTGCCCATCTATATACACTTCTCCTGCTGCATATGGTTGGTACAAAAGCCTCCATGGAAAGTTTACCAAACTACTGTCCAAAATAAATTTAAACCGAAACCATCCTTCCAGTTTTCCATTGGCATCGGTATAACCGGCATCTAAGTTTTGGGGCAGTAATGCTTTCCAGCCAGTCATATCAATGGTTGCATTGGCCCAGCTGCTGTCATTACCCGAACGGAAATACCAGCCGCCCTTCCCGTAGAGTTTTAAAAAGCCTGATGCATATAAATCTTTACTGCTTAGGGTAACGATGGTATCCTGTGCGTTCCGTTGCTGTGCGTTGCCAAGCAATGGAAACAAAACAAGGAGGAGTATTTTGAGTGTTGATTTCATGTTATTAGCTGTTATTTTCTTCTTCATTTTGCAGGGTATTGTTTACTAGTTTTATCAAATCATTTTTATCGGGTAAATACAATTGATACTGGCTTACAAACAACTGGCTGTTCATTCCATACGTGGCATATTCTACCAGCAGTTCATCTTTATCTTTTGAGAGTATAATGCCAACCGGAGGGTTATCACCTTCTGTGTTTTCTTCGTTTGCAAAATAGCCGAGATACATATTCATCTGGCCAATATCATCATGTTGCACTTCGTTTATTTTTAAATCAATTAATACAAAGCAGCGAAGTATGCGGTGATAAAACACCAGGTCAACCCTGTAATGTTTGTTATTGATGCTCATGCGGTATTGCCTGCCCACATAGGTAAAACCTTTACCCAATTCCAGTAAAAACTGCTGTAGGTTATTACATAAATGAGCTTCTAATTCCAGTTCGGATGGCAGTTGTTCTTCGGGTATTTTTAAAAATTCAAAAACATAGGGGTCTTTTAAAATATCCTTTGGCGTTGCTATTTCCTGCCCTTGAGATGATAGTTTTAAAATTTCTTCTTTGTTCTTGCTTAATGCCAACCGTTGAAACAAGGCGGTATTTTTCTGTCGCACTAATTCCCGTACATTCCAGTTTTCCAACTGTGTTTGTTTTTCGTAAAAGCCTCTTTCTAAGGGGTCGTCTATTTTCAAAAATTCCACCACATGGCTCCAGCTCAATTGGTGCGACACCGTCGCACCAATTGGATAGGCCAGGTAAAACTGCCTGAACCGCTTTACATTACTGGCACTAAAACCTTTACCATGCAGTAATGAAAGATCTTTTGCCAAATTGCTGATTAAAGCCTTGCCGTATTCGGCCCTGGCATTTCCGCCCTGTTCAAATTCTACTATATGCTGGCCAATTTGCCAATAGGTTTCAAGCAATTGGGTGTTTACAGCTTGTGTTGCTTTTACCTGCCCCGAAATATAAGTATCAGAAATTATTACCAACAAATGCTGATAATCGGGCCGGGGAGTATTTATTAAAACATCATTTTCCATAAAAGAAATTTTAAGAAATAGTCATTGGTAAGATGATAGTAAATTCAGAACCTTCTCCTTCCTTTGTTTCTACTTTCAGTTCACCCCCATGTGTTTTCACAATGTCATAACTCAAACTCAATCCTAATCCCGTTCCCTGGCCGGTTGGTTTGGTTGTAAAGAAGGGTTGGAAGATTTTGTCAAGTACTTTTTGAGGAATACCGTTGCCATTGTCCTCAACCTTAACCTCAACCTTTCCATTTATTTTCTTTGTACTTACCGTAACTGTGGGTTCATAACCAGTAGGGTTTTGTTTTTTCTTTTCATCTACCACATAAAACGCATTGGTAATTAAATTCAAAATCACTCTTCCAATATCCTGCGGAATGATGTTGATGTTGCCAATGCTTTCATCAAAATCTGTTTTCATTGTTGCATTAAAGGATTTGTCTTTTGCCCTTAAACCATGATAAGCCAACCGTAAATATTCATCGGCTAATGCATTGATATCTGTTGGTTCTTTTGTTGCATTGTTTGTACTACGGCTGTGCTGCAACATTCCTTTTACAATGGCATCAGCTCTTTTGCCGTGATGATTTATTTTTTCTAAATTCTGTTTGATGTCATTGGCGATGGCTTTAGCTTCCGCCATGTCTCCCTTTTCTATTTCTGCATTCATTTCATCAATAAGTTCATTGCTTACTTCACTGAAGTTGTTGACGAAGTTTAACGGGTTTTGAATTTCGTGTGCAATGCCGGCGGTGAGTTCACCGAGTGAAGCCATTTTTTCAGATTGGATGAGTTGGGATTGGGTGGATTTAAGTTCGGAAAGCGTTTTTTCAACTATCACTTTTTGCGCACTGATCTCTTCTTTTTGACGACGCAACAATGCATTCGCATGTTGTTTCTGCTTGTTATTGCGGTAGAGAAAAGACGCAATCAAAAGGAACACCGCTAACCCAGCCAGCAATGCATACTGCTTTACACGATTTTGATAGGCAGCCTGTGTAATATCTAATTCGTATTGCCGTTCCTCTTCATCAAATGCTGCAAGGTTTTGGAT
>JANMWP010000215.1:0-2215 GCA_031394065.1 Chitinophagaceae bacterium | reverse complement strand
TTCCAAATTACAACTGTTCGGAACCTTTAAAAACAGGTGTAAATTGGAAATACCTCGAAGCATGTTTTTTTGGGTTTGGGTTAATGAAACCCTGCACAGCAAAGGGGCCTCTAGATAACTTGTTGTTGATACTATAAATTTGTTAATTTTAATCAACTTATTCAACAGATGAAATCAAACCTAATAAACCGGAATGCCAGCCGCATTTATCTTTTGCTTGTCCCATTTCTAACTGCTGCTTTTGGCTTCAGCTTGGGGAAAACTAACTATACATTTTATCTGCCCATCTGGACAATAAATGTATTTGTGATGGTTCTGGCTTCATGGATTCTCGGACTACATGTCATTAATAAAAAAAGTGATAAGACACCCCTTGCAACAGGGGCGTTCTTCCTAATTGTCCCATGGATTCTTGTATCTATGTTTTTTGGGTTAGGCCCGCCGCCTGAGACAGCATCGGGTTGGGTAGCGACAGCTACTGAACAACAAGTCCGATACTCAATGTTAACCGTAGCCGGGGTTTTTATTGCTTTAGGATTTACTTTATTGAAAGAAAAATTAAAAAATGAGGGAGAAAGTTATTATTCTCTTTTGGGCTTTGTTGCAATAATCATTGCGATACCTCTTTTCATTCTTGATATGCTTTTCTGGGGATTTTCATTAACAGAGTCATTCAAAATATTAGTTTCAACAAATTCAGAAAAACTACCAGATTGGTTCAAACCCCTGAGAGTATTATTTGGAATGATATCACTTGTTGAAGTTGCACTAACTTATCTGGCAATTACGTTTTTCGCTTTTTCAATGAGTCGGGTTGGATGGTTAAGTAAAACTTCTTCAAAGGTTTATATCCTAATTAGCTTATTAGCTTTTATACTTATTGTGCTATCAGCTTTTTTGCCAGAACCATTTGTTACAGCCGGTTTCGCAGTATCAATTCCTGCAATTCCATTTCTAATGCCGTATTTTATTGGTATTAATTTATTAAGCCGGACAGAAGTCTAATTAGGACATTTGAATTAGAAAATAAAACAACAGCCAACAAGAGTATTTTCCGGCTTCGAAGGATATTCCTACCTGCTTTGCATTTCGGCAGGCAGGCATCCGTTGTATTTGTATTGTGAATATCCTGCCTGCTCGCCGCAAGCCAGGCAGGTAATCCACAATTTAATATTCAACATATTAAATTTTTATCAAAAATAAAATCGGCAAAATAGTGATAAGTATTGTCTGAGTTGTAGTCAGAGAGTGAGTGAACAGAAGAATTTAGAAAAGTAAGAATTGTTACAAGACCGAGTCGCAGTCTGAGTTTGAGTAACAGAGCGAGTGAGCAGAAGGCAACTGTTCTCTCCGCTCTGTATAACTCACTCTGTAGTTCGTAGCCTCGGGCAGAATCGAACGGAGCGGCTCACCGCGTTGGTTTCAAGGCCTTTGTGTTTTTAATTTTTGCCACCTGAAACATTTCAGAAACATTTTTGACACGGTGTGAAACAGGATGAACACTTTTGACATTACTGAAGATGAAATTTAATGTAAACAAATAAATGTTAATTTGTCCCAAACATTTACTATGAAAAAATATCAGTTAGCAGAGTTAACATCGATTTTAGAGACTCGATTATTCGGAAATGAGAATGTTACCCCATCATGGAAAGTTGCAATATATTATGCTTTGAATTTATCGGCGGGAAATAACTTAGTGATACAATGGACGAAACATAAACAGTGGAATATCGACCATCAATATCGTGGACAAAAGTCGGTTTTAAAAAATAAAGACAATGTTGTAACCGAAGTCGAAATAAAAAAAATAAATAATGACTCTATTAAAATAATATATAAAATTTACGGTGAACAAGCTTGTATCAATTTGGAACGTCAGCATTTTGATTCGGTTCTGTGGAGGAAAAAGGTGAAAGGGTACAATTCTTTACTTGTTAATAAAACTGAACGCGATTGGATATTTGATGAATTTCTACTTCAATCGAATGTTATTAAAACCACATCAAGAAGTGAAAAATACGAAGCATTGTCTAAGTTACTAATGCCCATTCGGAGAGTATATAGAAAGCTAAATATTGACATACAAAAGAGATATATTGAAACAGTAATTGGCGCAGCTATATTTTATTTGCCGCAATCACGTCAAAACTTTTCTGGTTTTGCTTCCATCGGAGCAATAAAGCAATACTTGACTAAGGGCAATTTGGTCAAG
>JANMWP010000203.1:0-9224 GCA_031394065.1 Chitinophagaceae bacterium | reverse complement strand
TATTTGTTAATCTTTTTTAACGATATTTGAAAACGCTATATGAATTAATATGCAAAACCGGATTACAAAGCTGTTTAATATTGAATATCCCATTGTACAGGCAGGTATGGTATGGGCCAGTGGCTGGCAGCTTGCCAGTGCAGTAAGCAATGCAGGGGCATTGGGTATTATAGGCAGCGGCAGTATGTACCCGGAAGTGTTGCGGGAACATATTCAGAAGTGTAAGGCGGCAACACAAAAACCATTTGGAGTAAATGTGCCTTTATTGTATCCCGATATTGACAAACATATTCAGATCATTATTGAAGAAAAAGTTTCCATTGTTTTTACATCGGCCGGCAATCCAAAAACATGGACATCGGTTTTAAAGAAACAAGGAATTACAGTTGTACATGTAGTGAGCAGCAGTAAGTTTGCACTTAAAGCACAGGAAGCCGGTTGTGATGCTATAGTTGCCGAAGGTTTTGAAGCCGGCGGGCATAATGGAAGAGAGGAGACAACAACCATGGTTTTAATTCCGGCTGTTTGTGCTGCTGTTGATATTCCGGTTTTAGCAGCTGGTGGTATTGCTACCGGCCGGCAAATGCTGGCTGCAATGGTTTTGGGGGCAGATGGGGTACAGGTTGGTAGCCGTTTTGTTGCCAGTAACGAGGCTTCATCTCATAATAATTTTAAAAACCTTGTAATAGCTTCCAATGAAGGCGATACGCAGTTATCTTTAAAACAATTAACACCTGTGCGGCTTTTAAAAAATAATTTTTTTGCCCAGATACTGGAAGCTGAAAATAAATGTGCATCTGCAGATGAACTTCAAAAATTATTAGGAAAAGGGAGAGCAAAACGAGGCATGTTTGAAGGTAACCTGGAAGAGGGCGAACTGGAAATTGGACAGGTAAGTGCTATCATAAAAGATATAAAACCGGCAGCTGAAATTGTGCATGAGATGTACAAAGAATACTCAGCAGCATTAAGGCAGCCGGTAAAATAATATATTATATTTGCGCATTAATAAATAAAAAATTAATAAATCAACCCCCAACAAATGTTACTAAACCCAGGGCAAATGTTTATCAGATATAAAAAGGCGATTTTTATTTTAAGTATACTTTTTTTCTTTTTCGTAAATACCGCCAGTGCTCAAAATCCCAGGGATCCCAGCAGCCCGGATGTGCCTGTACTGCCTACTCAATTGCCCCCGGCACAGTTATACGATTTATTAAAAGATAAAAACGGAGACAGGCAAAAAAAAACCGGTGAAGACAGTAATAAATCGCTGAAAGATAAAATTGAGAAAGATAGCCTGGTTAAGGAAAAAACACCTCAGTCAATAAATCCAACTGAAGATACATATGGTATGAATTTGTTTCGCAGTGGGGTGGTTGCTTCCATTACCGAGTTATCAACCCCTCCATTAGATTATCCGATTGGTGTGTACGATCAAATTATCGTTTCGCTTTGGAATGGGGCAGAAGCTACGTTGGATTATACTGTTGCAAGAGATGGTTCTATTTTTCCAACCAGTATTGGTAAAATATATCTGCAGGGTCTCACATTTGAAAATGTAAGATCTTTATTAACCAGGCGGTTTAAAGCATTTGTACCTCCCTCAACAAATATTTCTGTTTCAATTGGTCAACCACGTACTATTTCGGTTAATGTAGCCGGAGAAGTAAAAGACCAGGGTCCGGTAACTGTTTCGGCTTTTACAAATGCCTTTAATGTAATTGCTTTGGCAGGTGGGCCAACCAGTTTGGCCAACCTGCGTGAAATACAGATCAAACGCAATGGAAAGATCATTGACCTGCTGGATGTTTATAAATATTTAACCACCGGCGATTTTGGAAAACATATTTACCTGGAGAATAACGATTTTGTGATTTTACAAACTGTTGAGAAAAAAGTAAAAGCTGAAGGCAAATTTAAACGCCCCATGTATTACCAGTTAAAAAAAGATGAAGGGTTGAAAGCGCTGTTAAGGTTTTCGGGAGGGCTTGAAAGAGATGCATTCTCAAGCGGTGTAAAAGTTTACAGAACAGAACTGGAAAAGCAGGTGATACAGGATGTAAACGCTACGGCCATTATCAATCCTACCAATGATACACGTTTTAAGAATGAAGACTACCCATTGATTGATGGTGATATTGTAAAAGTAATTGCTGTAAATCCCGGGCTTTTTAATAAGATAGACTTGAAGGGTGAAATTTCATATCCGGGTCAATACGAAGCCAGAAAAGGAGATAAGCTTTTTGATTTAATAAACCGGGCAGGAGGCATTACCCGTAACACCTATTTACCACGTGCTTATATTTTCCGGGGTGGTGGCGATAGTACCAATATTAAAGCCAGCCGGGTTGAAGTAAATTTAACCGATATTACCAGTAACGACGTTACCAGTATTAATAATGTGGAATTATTTGCCAACGACCAGGTACTGTTTTTTAATACCAATGAATTTGCCGACAGGCAATACGTTGAAATTTTTGGAGAAATAAGAAAAGAAGGTAAAGTAAATAAATATGGAGGTATGACTTTGCAGGACTTATTGTATTTGTCAGGAGGATTGAAACAATCTGCAGAGTTTGGCCGGATAGAAATTTCAAGTATTGTTGATATAGACTCTGCCAAGGGTATGCAATCGCCAACCCGTACGGTTTTAAGAACGCTGAAGATTTCTCCTAATCTTGATTTAGACAGTGTATCACGTAAAATTGAATTAAAACCATATGACCAGGTGTATGTGCGTAAAAATCCAACATTTGAACTGCAGCAATTAATTTTAATAAACGGTATGGTTAAATATTCGGGACCTTATCCAAGATTAAGTAAATCCGAAAGGCTAACATCTTATATTGAAAGAGCAGGAGGTGTAAAAGAAGAGGCAGATTTAACAGGAGCTATTTTATATCGGAAAAAAACACAGTATTTCAGGGAGAATGTTACCAATAAAGTTGCTTCCTTAACCGACTCTATTGGCAATATTGTTTTGGATTCTGTAAAAACCAATATTAGTGCAGTTGCTAATGAACCGGTTAGTATTGATTTATATCGTGCTTTAAAATATAAAAACAGTAAGTATGATATTGTTTTGCAGGAAGGCGATGTAATCTTTATTCCGGAAGTAAACCCTTTTGTATCAGTACAGGGTATTGTACAATCTCCGTTAAAATTAACTTTTGATAAAGAGCATACCAGTGTTGGATATTATATTGATAAAGCTGGTGGCTTTGGAATACGGCCCTGGAAACAAAGAATTTATGTTACTTATGCCAATGGCAAAAGCAGACGAACCAGAAATCTTTTCTTTATACATTTTTATCCAAAAGTAAAAGAAGGGGCTATTGTAAATGTGCCTTCAAGGCCTCAAGGTGCTGTAATTACCGACACCATATTGCAGGTTATTACTGCAAGTGTACCTATAATATTAGCTGCTTACATTCTGAAATTTATCAAGTAAATTTCTTTATTAAACCAACAATTTTACATGAATAGTATAGAACTTTTAAAACAACTGATTAACAGACTTAAAAAATACAGTTGGCTTATTGCTGTAATTGCAGCAATATTTGGCGGGTTCTTTTATTATATAGCAAAGCAAAGTGTACTACAGTACACTTCCAAAGCCACCGTTTTTCCTTTAAACGGTACTTCAGATAATAGCCCCGGATCAACTATCAGCAGCCTTTTAGGACTTGGTGAAGGAACAAAATCATTTACCGGCGATGCCTCTATAAACATTGTTGAACTGGCAAACAGCCGCCGTACCAGAGAAGCCGTAGCGATGGTTAAAATTCCATCAATGCAAAATAAAACGGTATCGGAACTGATGATTGAAGAGAATAACAGGCATACCGGTTTTATGCAAAATACATCTATAGATATTCCTAAAGACAGCTTATCGCAGATAAATATTGCCAGTAATTTATTAAAAGGGGCGTTTTCGGGAAAAATTAATAAAACAGGTATTCTGGAACTTTATATAACCAGCAGCAATCCGCAATTGGTAAGAGAAGTGAGTTATATATATATTGACAAACTGTCGGAGTTTTATATCGACCTGAAAAAGAAAAAGGCGCAGATTGATTTTGAGTTTGCAGTTAAAAAAGCCGATTCTTTACTGCTTGTTTTAAATGAACTTGATAAAAGAGCCATTGCACTGGATGAAAGTACATTCTTTACCAATGAAACTTTAAAAAGGTATAACCTGCCCAAAATTAATCTTTCACAAGACAAGGCTACTGTTCAATCGCAATATTATTATGCAGTTAATAACAGGGAATCTGCAGCATACCGGTTACAGAAAGAAACACCCATTATTGAACCGCTTGATAAACCGGAGCCTCCTTTTGATACCATTCAAAAATCAACTTTCGTTTATATTATGATGGGATTGTTTTTGGGTTTAATCATTGGTATTTTGCTGATTAGCTGGAAAGTGATAAATAAATACATGGCAGCCGAATTGAATAAAGCCATTGAAAAAGCCTCAAAACCCAAAGAACCATTGCTTGTTCCACAGGAAGAATCTGTAAAATAATTTTCCGTTCAATAATTATTTTCTGAATGCCCATTTAATCATTTCTTTCCAGCTTGGTTTCTTTCCATACATTAATATGCCGGTGCGGTAAATTCTTGCTGCAAACCAGGTGGTACACATAAAGCCTGCAATCAAAAATGCCATGGATAAACCTAATTGCCACCAGGGTACGGTATTAGGCACTCCAAAAGGAATACGTGCCATCATTACAATTGGTGAGCTGAAGGGTATAATACTTGCCCATACAGCAATAGAACTGTTGGGGTCTTTTACAGCAGTCATCATTATAAAGATGGAAAAAATTACAAGCATGGTTATCGGAAAACTTAATGACTGTGCCTCTCTCATATCTTCATTAATGGCACTGCCAATGGCGGCATATAAAGAAGCATAGAAAAAGAAACCACCCAGCATATAGAAAATAAAACTGCCCACTACCAACGGAATATTAACACTGGTAAATACATTTTGAATTTGACCTACAATTGAAGAAGCGTCTCCGCCACTGCCTGTTGTTTTACCAATATTATAAATAAGAAAAATGCAGGTTATCCATATCAGGAATTGGGTTAATGCTACCATGCCAATACCAATTATTTTTCCAATCATTAATTGAAAAGGCTTTACAGATGATATCACTACTTCTGCAATGCGGCTTGTTTTTTCTTCGGTTACACCCATCATTACCTGGCTGCCGTATAGTAATAAAATAAGGTACATTAAAAAGCCCGATACGTAGCCGATTAAGCTGGCTATTCCGGCATCTGCATTTTTATCTTTTTCGTTGTTTACCTTAATGTGAAATGAGCGGTTTATAATATTTTGTTTTGCAGAATCTATACCCAGGCTATCTTTTTTTATTTGTGCCCATATTTTGTTGAGTTTTTTTTCGATAGGATCTAAAGCGCCAATTCCATAAGTCTTTTTTGTATTTACTGACAGGCTGTTGCTGTCAACTCCGGTTCTCCAGTTAAAATCTGCCGGAATTACCACATACCCGTCATAACCTAAAGTATCAAAACCGGCAATAACCTTTTCAGTATTTGTTGTAATTAATTGTAAGGTATTAGTGGTATCATTGCCATTTACAGTTTTAATTAAATTTTCTGTAAATAAACCCGATTTATCTATTAACGCTACGTCAATATCTTCACGGGTTTTATCAGCAATATAACCGGTTCCAAAAATTAACCCCAAATATAAAAGCGGAAAAAGAATGGTACCAATAATGAAAGTTCTTTTTCTTACCCTGGTAAGAAACTCCCGTTTTATAATTAAAATAATCTTCTTCATGGTATAGTAATTAGTTGAATTATTTAGTCTGATATTTTTTCAAATTGCCTGGCAGCAGGAGTTCCTTCAACCAGTTTAATAAATATATCGTTTAATGAAGGAAGAATTTCCTGGAAAGAAACAATGCTGCTTCCATTATTGATAAAATAGCCCAGTACATCATTCGGTTTATAACCTTCATTTATTTTTACAATAAGTTTTTGATTATCTGTGCTTATGGTTTCAAATGCTTTACAATCCATGCTCTCAGGAGCTTTTTCAAGCTGAATACCAAACTGATTTTCTTTAAAACTTTGCTTTACTTCCTGTACCGTGCCGTCTAATATTTTTTTTCCTTTATTAACCAACACAATTTTGTTGCAAATCTCTTCTACCTGCTCCATGCGGTGTGTGCTGAAGATTATGGTAGTACCGTTTTGCGCCAGTCTGAAAATTTCATCTTTAATTAAATTGGCATTTACCGGATCCAAACCGCTAAAGGGTTCATCAAGTATGATGAGATCGGGCTCGTGCAGAACCGTTATAACAAACTGTAATTTTTGTCCCATGCCTTTACTCAGGTCTTCTACTTTTTTATTCCACCAGTTTTCCATCTCCAGCCGTTTAAACCATTCCTTAATTTTTTCGTGAGCATAGCTTTTACTCATACCTTTAAGCTGGGCAAGATACAGGGCCTGTTCTCCAATTTTCATCTTTTTATACAAGCCTCTTTCCTCAGGCATATAACCAATATATTTTGCATCATTTTCTGCATCAAATTTTTTACCCTTCAGTAATATTTCGCCTGCATCCGGATAAAAAATTCCTGTTATCATTCTTATCAAAGTGGTTTTACCTGCACCGTTGGGGCCCAGTAAACCAAAAATACTGCCCTGCTCAATATTCATGCTGATATCATCTACCGCTTTTTGAGTAGCAAAATATTTTTTAATATTTTTTACTTCTAAAATATTCATAAGTAATTAGATTGTTTTTTAATAAGCCAAATGTAAGCATGTAAAAATGATTTGAAATACTGATTTTACAAACGGTAAAAAATCAGGCTAATATTTTTGCAAGCTCGCCGGCAACTCTTTCTCCATCCATAGCCGCACTTACAATACCGCCTGCATAACCGGCACCTTCGCCACAGGGATAAAAATTATTTAATTGAGGATGTGTTAAACTTTCCGGGTTACGGGGAATACGTACAGGCGAAGAAGTACGGCTTTCTGCAGCTACCACCACTGCTTCGTTTGTAAAATACCCCGGCATTTTTTTACCAAATTCTATAAATCCTTTTGCCAGGGCCTTGTAAACAAAATCAGGTAATGCATCTTTTAATGGCACTGACTGTAAGCCTGGCTGATAGGAGCAAGTGGGCAAAGATGTGGAAATAATATTATTACTGAAATCAACCATGCGCTGTGCAGGGGCTACAAATTTTCCTCCTCCTGCATCAAAGCATTTTTGCTCTACCATTTGCTGAAAATGCATCATGGCTAAAGCATCATTTTGAACCTGCCTGCCGGACAGGCAGGTTTTTAATTTTGAATTTTGAAGTACATCTTCCAGCTCAACCTGCACCACCATACCGCTATTGGCAAAAGGGTTATTTCTTTTTGATGGACTCCACCCGTTCACTACCAATTCGCCGGCGGCTGTTGCGGCAGGTGCAATAATACCGCCGGGGCACATGCAAAAACTAAATACACCTCTTTCATTTACCTGTTTTACCAAAGCATAAGAAGCCGGTGGTAAATGTTCATCCCTTACCGGGCAATGGTATTGTATGGTATCAATTAACGCTTGCGGATGTTCAATACGTACACCAAGTGCAAATCCTTTTGCTTCAATTAAAATTTGCTTTTGATGCAGTAATTCAAAAATATCCCGGGCGCTGTGACCGGTTGCTAAAATAAAAGCATCGGCTGCAAAAACATTTCCATCAGCCGTGGTAACCGACTTTATTTTTCGATCTTCAATATTAAAATCAACTACTTTTTTCTCAAATAGAAATTCGCCACCACAATCCATAATTTGTTGTCGCATGGCAGTTATTATTTGCGGCAGTTTATTAGTGCCAATATGCGGATGCGATTGGTAAAGGATTTTATCTTGGGCTCCAAATTTTACAAAGAGGTTCAATATCCGGTCGATATTACCTCTTTTATTGCTTCGGGTGTATAATTTACCATCGCTGTAAGTGCCAGCACCGCCTTCGCCAAAACAATAATTACTATCGGGGTTAATAATTCCTTCTTTATTAAGTATGGCTAAATCCCTTCTCCGGGAACGTACATCTTTGCCTCTTTCTAAAATAAGGGGTTTAATACCTTGCTCCAATAAATGTAAAGCAGCAAACAAACCAGCAGGGCCGGCTCCAATGATTACTACTGTTTTTTTTGCATTACGTACTTCCTTAAAATTATATGCCTGTATTTCTCTTTGATAAAAAGGCTCATCAATAAATGCATTCAGGGTTACATTTACCCAAATGGTTTTTGCCCTTGCATCAATAGATTGTTTAAGAATATGAAAACCTGAAACGGATGCTGCTTTTTTGCCGGTAGTATTGGCAATAAGTTTTATTACAGCTGATTCATCAGCTGCTTCTGATGGTAGAAGCTTGAGGGAGATTTTTTGTTGCATTGCGTTTGGGTTTTATCCAAAAAGCATGAGTTAAAATATAAATGCTCCAAGTTCTCCGCCAGCTGGCGGAGGCGGAGGGGGTTCTTAAAACGGCAAATCATCCACTGCATCCGGGGGTGTTGCAGAAAAAGTATCCAATGGCTCCAGATAATCACTATCAGTTTTAGACATTCCGGATTGCAGAATCTGTTCAATTCTCCAGGCATCCAGATTGGTTATATAATTAACCTTACCGTCTTTTTCCCATTTGCTGCCCTTTATATTGAAGTACACTTTTATCTCATCACCGATATTTACCCGGTCAATAATGGTGGTTTTATCCTGTACACATTGAAATTTTGCGTAATTGGTAATGGTGCGTCCGTTTATATCCTCTGATTTTTCAACCGCAAATTCACGGGTTTTAAACGTTTCTGTACGTTGAACGGTATCGTATTTAGCAACTAATTTGCCGGTTAATTCATAACTCATGTTAAATAATTTATCATTCAAAAGTAAATATATTTTTCTGCATAATTAATTTTCATTCAATTCTTTTTTTCTTGTTAAAAAGAGCACCATATTTTTTGATGATAAAAATTCTACAGTAGTTCACTTTTCAAAAACCGTAACTTTTGAAAGAAATTAATTTTCAACAATTTTTTCTATTTACAATGAAATTATTTTTGGAATACAATTTCATGGGTTAAATAAAAACTGTAATAAAATTAAAAGATACCGGTAATTAATTTTTATTCAAGTGTGCATCTGAAACAAAGAATCTTTA
>JANMWP010000201.1:0-1667 GCA_031394065.1 Chitinophagaceae bacterium | reverse complement strand
GATTTGTTATAATCCTGGCGGGCAATATTGATACGGTTTTCGGTTCCTTCAATTTGAGTCTGGAAATCACGAAAGGCCTGGGTTGTTTTAAGATCTGGATATGCCTCAAAAGAAGCAATCAGTCTGCTAAAAGAACCCTGCAAATTTGCCTGCGCTTTTTGATAAGCTTCAAGCGAAGCCGGATCGTTGATATCTACTTTAATAGAGGTCGCTCTAGACCTCGCCTCAACCACAGCTGTTAAAGTTGATTTTTCAAAATTGGCTGATGCCTCAACAGTTTTGATGATACTGCTGTATAAATCAGTACGGCGCTGGTAGTTTGTTTCTACGTTACTCCAAACTTTTTTTACATCCTGATCGGCAGTTACCAAACCGTTATATCCGTTGCAACCCCAAAAACCTAGGATAGCAACTATTCCCAGCATGACTAATAATCCTGTACGTTTCATAATTTTTGTTTTAAAATGTTAAGAGTTTAAAAATAATATTATCCGGTTAGATTTTATATTAATTATACTTTACTATAAAAGTAACCCAAATAAACTGTTAATCCTTGATGGCAGCAATACCCGGCAAAACTTTCCCTTCAAAATATTCCAGCATAGCACCACCACCGGTGCTTACATAGCTTACTTTATCTGCCAGTTGAAATTTATTTACGGCTGCCACACTATCGCCGCCGCCAACCAGGCTGAAAGCGCCGTTTGCGGTAGATGCTGCAACAGACTCTGCAACAGCTTTTGTTCCGTTCTGAAATTTTTCCATTTCAAAAACCCCCATGGGGCCGTTCCATAAAATGGTTTTTGATTTACCGATTATTTCATTGAAGATGCCAACCGCTTTGGGGCCAATATCCAGTCCCATCCAGCCGTCAGGGATTGCATCGCTTGGGCGAACTTCGGTATTTGCATCGGCAGCAAACTTATCGGCAATTACAGAATCTTCGGGCAAATGAATGCTTACATTTTTTTGTTTGGCTTTTTCTAAAATATCCAATGCGGTTTGCAAACGGTCATCTTCGCAAAGCGAAGAACCAATTTTACCACCTCTTGCTTTTAAAAAAGTATAGGCCATACCGCCTCCTATGATAATATCAGTTGCCCGTTCCAATAAATTTTCAATGATGAGAATTTTATCTGAAACCTTTGCTCCGCCTATAATTGCACAAAAAGGCTTTTCTGCTTCATGTAAAACTTTTTCGGCACTCGCCACTTCATCATTCATCAGTAAACCAAACATTCTTTTTTCTGCGGGAAAAAATTTAGCAATAACAGCTGTAGATGCATGCGCCCTGTGTGCTGTACCAAATGCATCGTTCACATACACATCGCCCAGCTTACTTAATTTTTCGGCAAAGGCTTCATCGCCTTTTTCTTCTTCCGTATGAAAACGAAGATTTTCTAAAAGCAAAACTTCGCCCGGCCTTAACATAGATGCAGTAAGGCCAGCTTGCGACCCAACACAATCATCTGCAAAAAACACCCTGGTGCTTCCATCTCCAATTGCGGGGTTTGTATGCCCAACATTCAGTAATTTATAAAGCGGATTCACCAAATGCTTTAATGAATATTTATCCTCAGGACCGGTTTTTGGCCTGCCCAGGTGGCTCATTAAAATTACACTGCCGCCATCTGCTAAAATCTTTTTTATAGTTGGGATGGTTGCCG
>JANMWP010000180.1:0-2117 GCA_031394065.1 Chitinophagaceae bacterium | reverse complement strand
TAAAGAAGCACTTGCCAAACTAAAATAAAATAACCATTCATATAGCTGAGGTTTATTTTATTGACCGTAAAAATTTAACTTGTAAATCTACAGTGCATAATCTTCAATTAAAAAGCATACCCTCATTAACAGCTGATCAGTGTAACTACTTATTTTTTTATTTGCAGCTTTAGAAACCTGGTATAAATTTTTTTCTTTAGCCAATTTGGGGTTATCAGCTTTCTCTTTTGGATTTTCACGACTCCAACCTGTATAGTATTTGCTATTTTCCACCTCTCTGTCATTTGCCAATAATATTTGCGTTTCGGTCGCTGAGTTTATTACCTGGTCTGTAACCTGTGTCATTGTTTGGCCATTACTCGATTTGTCAACTGCAATACTGGCCGGCCTGTTGGTAACAGTATAATTTTTATTCACAGTAATCAGCCCGATTTTTACGCCATCCTGCATAATAATACGGTCGTTGATGATGGTTACGGGTTTGGTTCTGTCACGCTTTACCTGTTCATTCAAATAACGGGTGTCATTAAGATAATCTTCAAATGATTTTATTTTTGCCGTTAAGGCCGGGCCTCCATTATATTGTGAAATAAACCGGGTAACATTTTTCTTATTCAATTCATTTTTGCTGATCAAATCATAATCCCTGATAATTTTTGCAAGCACAATGGGAAAAGCCTCGTCTTCAATATAAACAGCAAAAGTATCGGCTGTGGGCGGAAAAGTTAATTCGTAATAATAAAATGATTTTAATTCTGCAACCGGAGCACTGAACTTAATTACTTCGGCTTTTATCAACACATAATCATCAAAGCTATACACTTCCATATTGAATTGAGATGCAGCAGGGCTAGGGAACTTTGCATACAGCGCAACAGGCTTATTGTTGATAAAAATTACAGAATCGTTCAGTCTTACATCCTGTGCAAACAAAACTGCAGAAATAAAAAATGCCGTTAAAGTGGAAATGATTTTTTTCATAAAATCAAGTTTAAAAAATTGTTACAAATAAGTACAAACTATTCAAACAACTCCAGCCAGCTTTTTGGCCTGCGGTTATCAAGCCATTTAAAACCTTTCAGTTCTTTTTTATCTGCCGGAATATCTTTGATGGGATATAAAACACCATTCACATCGTTTACAAATTTTACTTTGTTCAGTTCCTTTTTTACAAAATAAATATCAATAACATCGCCGCTGCTGCGGTTCATGCCAACATACGCACTGTCATCATCCTGCGGATAAAAAATACTTTCGGCGGGGCTTCCCTTCACCCGTACATAATCAATGGATCCATCCACAAAATAACCATTTAAAGTTCTGCCGCCAATCTGGTTAAACATACCTTCTTTTGTTCTGTTAATAATGAGGCCATTGTTAAAAACATACAACCGTCTTGGTTTTTGATTTTGTGTGTACACATACAAGGTATCACCGGTAACCTGCGATTTATCGTTCCAAACAACAGGATCGCCAAATAATTTAAAGGTAGAATCGGCGGTGGAGTAGTGGAGGCTATCGCTTACTGCCTGTAAAGAATCATTAAAAATACGAACGTTGTGAAAACCTATAAAATACCGGATAGAAGTATCCCCATCACTAGCTTTTACCACCAATGTTGTTTTTAAAGTATCTCTTTGGGTTACCATTTTTCTTTCCAGGCTGTCGTACTTGCGTAGACCCGAAAACAGGGTATCGGCGGCCATATAAGTACTGTCGCCATCCCGGTAAATTATCATTACCGGTTTACGGCTGGCTAAAAATGAATTTACCTTTGTGTCGATAAAAATTTGACCACCAAGGACTGTAATATTATTTACACTGTCAACAAGTTTGGCATTGCCTTCCATTTGTATGGTACCGCTTTTTTTATCATAGGCAATAGTTTTTGCCGAACCTCTTCGGGTGCTATCGCTGAAAGATGCCCCATCTGTAAAGATAGCTTCGCCTGTAGCCAGATTGTATGTGCCTGAATTAGTATTGATAAGACTTCCATCTTTACCAACAATACGTGTTTTGGCAATAAAGGTGGCGATATTGGTTTTAACATTATAAAGCAAACTGTCTGTCCATATATCCCGGTCGGGGTCTTTCAGGTGTACATCATTTTTAAAATA
>JANMWP010000169.1:0-2395 GCA_031394065.1 Chitinophagaceae bacterium | reverse complement strand
CGCCAGCTGGCGGAGGCGGAGGGGGTTTGGGGTTGGGCTTGACTATCGTTTTTACTGTAACTACTGATTTAAGCTACGACCAGCGTATGATACGCATCTGCACATCACTTGCAAATGCAGGCTATACTGTAACATTGGTTGGCAGAAAACTAAATTCTTCTATCCCTCTTTCTAATCAGCCTTTCAAACAAAAAAGAATTGCCTGTTTATTTGAAAAAGGCAAATTATTTTATGCCGAATATAATATCCGGCTGTTTTTTTACCTGCTGTTTAAAAAGATGGATTGCATTGGCGCTATTGACCTGGATACCATCCTCCCCTGCTATTTCATCTCCAAAATAAAAAAAATAAAACGAGTATATGATGCACATGAACTTTTTTGCGAAATGAAGGAAATTGTTACCCGGCCGGGCATTTATAAGATTTGGAAACGTATTGAACGGTTTACAGTTCCAAAATTCAGCAATGGTTATACAGTAAATCAACCCATTGCTGAGGAATTTACAAAAATGTACGGCGTACACTATGAAGTGATAAGAAACATAGCACTGCTTAGGGAAATTATTCCTGCTGAAAAGAAAGAGAAGTTCATGCTTTACCAGGGTGCGGTTAATGAAGGCCGGAGTTTTGAAACACTGATACCGGCTTTTAAAAACATCAATTGTAAATTAATCATTTGCGGCGATGGCAATTTTATGCAACAGGCAAAGCAATTGGTTGCTGCAAATAATTTAACAGATAAAGTGATTTTTAAAGGCAAAATAAAACCGGATGAATTAGCTGTCATCACACAGCAGGCTTATATTGGTATAACTTTGTTTGATGACAAAGGGCTCAGCAATTATTATTCACTGGCTAACCGATTTTTCGATTACCTGCATGCCGGCATTCCGCAGCTTTGTGTAAACTATCCTGTTTACAGCCAAATAAACAATCAATTGCCCATTGCCTTGCTGGTAGATGATATAAGCTCAATAAATCTGGCCACTCAACTGAACAATTTACTTGAAAATGAAGTTTTGTATAATGAACTGCAGCAAAACTCTTTAAAGCTCCGGCAGACTTTAAACTGGCAGCATGAAGAAATAAAATTAATTCAGTTTTATAAAAATTTAATTGGATAAACACTTACATATTGTTTGCCTTGATATACCATGGCCCGCTGACTATGGCGGTGTTGTTGATTTGTTTTATAAAATTAAATCATTGCATCAGCTGGGTATAAAAATTCATCTGCATTGTTTTACCAAAGACAGAAAACCATCCAATGAACTAAATAAATACTGCGAAACCGTTAAATATTATCAACGCAGAAAAAACAGCAGCAGCTTTTCTTTAAGCCTTCCCTTAATTGTTAACAGCAGGGTAAATGCTGAATTGATTAACAACCTGCAAAAAGATAATTATCCCGTTTTGCTGGAAGGCATTCATTGTACCTATTATTTACAAAACGCACAACTTAATAACCGAAAAATAATAGTGCGGCTGCACAATGCCGAGTTTGAATATTATAAACAACTGGCTAAACAGGAAACTGATTTGTTTAAGAAAGCTTACTACAGTTTTGAAAGCCGCCTGCTAAAAAAATATGAAAAAGCCATTGCAGATAAAGCCACTTTTTTAGCAGTTAGTAAACAGGATGTGGAAATATATAAACAGGCATTTGGCGCAAATGATATTCAATATCTTCCTGTGTTTTTACCATATACACAGGTTACGGGTAACGCAGGCAAAGGTTGTTTTTGCCTTTATCATGGCAACCTGGCCATTAACGAAAATGAAGAAGCAGCCACCTGGTTATTAAAAAATGTTTTTAATAAAATTGACCTTCCTTTTGTAATTGCCGGAAA
This sequence comes from Chitinophagaceae bacterium, assembly GCA_031394065.1. GTDB lineage: Bacteria > Bacteroidota > Bacteroidia > Chitinophagales > Chitinophagaceae > Ferruginibacter. The sequence continues at coordinate 545 of JANMWP010000169.1, read as the reverse complement.
AGACCCCTCTGCAAAACTTCAGCAACTTGCACACAATCATCAGCATACCTGCCTTGTTGCAAATCCATCCGAAAAAGAAATGCAGGATATGATTGCCAAAGCGCATGTACATGTGCTGCCCGCTTTAAACAACACCGGCATTAAATTAAAATTATTAAATGCCCTGTTTAATGGCAGGCATTGCGTTGCCAATAAAGCATCGGTTATAGGCCCGGGACTGGAGGCATTTTGCCATATTGCAAATGATGCTGTTTCTTTTCAACAAAAAATTACTACACTGTACCAGCAACCTTTTGAAGAAAAGGAAATACAGCAGCGCCAGGCTTTACTGCAATCAACCTATAATAATGAAGTAAATGCCAGAGAACTTATGACATTTCTATGGTAGCATTATCCCAAACCTTGCCCATCTCCGTTTTAATGGTTCGTGCCGGAAATTTTTTAATGACCACATAATCATGCGTAGCCATAATAATAGTGGTGTTATAATCTCTACAGATATGAAAAAGCAACTGCATAATTTCATCACTCGTTTCCGGATCAAG
>JANMWP010000128.1:0-3654 GCA_031394065.1 Chitinophagaceae bacterium | reverse complement strand
TTCCAACTCTATAAAAATTCCATTGCAGGTTGAACTGGCTGAAAAATTAGGTAAGATATCGGGTAAAGAAGATTACCAGTTGTTCTTATGCAATTCAGGCGCAGAGGCCAATGAAAATGCATTAAAGCTGGCATCATTTTACAATGGCAGAAAAAAGATTATCGCTTTTAAAAAAGCATTTCATGGCAGAACATCTTTAGCGGTGGCTGCAACAGATAATCCAAATATTGTTGCACCGGTTAATGAAACAGACAATGTTATTTTTCTTCCGTTTAATGATGAAGCTGCACTGGAAGCCGCTTTTAAGCAAAACGATATTTCATCTGTTATTATTGAAGGTATACAGGGAGTTGGAGGCATTAATGTAGCAACTGATTCTTTTTTACAAAAAATAAGAAGCCTTTGCGATGAATACAATGCTGTGTTTATTGCTGATTCGGTGCAGTGTGGCTATGGAAGAAGCGGCAAATTTTATTCGCATGATTTTGCAGGCGTTGATGCAGATATTTATACCATGGCGAAGGGGATGGGGAATGGATTTCCGGTTGGCGCAATTTCCATCGCTCCCAAAATTCAACCCAAACATTTTATGCTGGGTACAACTTTTGGCGGTAATCATTTAGCCTGTGCTGCGGCTTTGGCTGTGCTGGAAGTTATTGAAAAAGAAGATCTGATCAACAATGCGAAAACAGTTGGCAATTATTTAATGGAAGAACTAAAAGAACTGCCGAAGATAAAAGAGGTGAGGGGCAAAGGATTGATGATTGGAATTGAATTACCTGAAGAACTAAACATGGTAAAGAAAAATCTTTTGTTTAAACATAAAATATTTACCGGCGAAGCAAAGCCAAATGTGATCAGGCTTTTGCCGGCTTTAAATATTACTAAAACTGAAGCTGATATTTTTTTACAGGCAATTAAAACCGAATTAAACCAGGTCTGACGCCCTCGTCTGACCTGGTTTATTCATTCACTTAAATATAATCAAAGGTGCTGAATTTTATCTCTGTCAATGATGTTGAAAATATTAATGCACTGGTTGCAAAGGCATTACAATATAAAGCAAATCCATTTGCAGATAAAGCATTGGGCGCAGGTAAAAGAATTGGATTATTATTTTTAAATCCATCTTTACGCACCAGGCTTAGTACACAGGTGGCAGCAGCGAATCTTGGTATGGAAACCATTGTTTTTAATGTTGATAAAGAAGGTTGGGCGCTTGAATTTGCAGAAGGTGCTATCATGAACGGAACAACTGTTGAGCATGTTAAAGATGCTGCACCGGTTTTGGGTCAGTATTTTGATATTTTATGTGTACGTACTTTTCCATCTTTGCAAAACAGAAAAGACGATTATGCCGAAACCGTCATCAATCAATTCATAAAATATTCAGGTATACCAATTGTAAGTTTGGAGAGTGCTACATTACATCCACTGCAAAGTCTTACCGATGTGATAACCATAAAAGAAACTTTTAAGGGAGCAGGTAGAGCTAAAGTGGTTTTGAGTTGGGCTCCACATGTAAAATCATTACCTCAATGTGTAGCAAATTCTTTTGCTGAATGGGTTGGCGCCTGGGGTGAAGTTGATTTTGTTATTGCACATCCTGAAGGATATGAACTGGACGAAGCTTTTACAAAGAACGCCACCATTATTACTAATCAGGATGAAGCATTACACAATGCTGATTATGTTTATGTAAAAAACTGGAGTAGTTATAAAGACTATGGAAAAATAATTCCAGGCAATACAGACTGGATGCTTACCAATAATAAACTGGCATTAACAAATAATGCTAAAATTATGCATTGCCTGCCCGTTCGGCGTAATGTTGAATTGAGCGATGAGGTATTAGACAGCAGTAACAGTTTAGTTACACAGCAGGCCGGTAACCGGGTTTGGGCTGCACAGGCTGTTTTGGCGGAAATATTAAAGACCCTGTAATGGAAAAACTATTTGTTATAAAGATTGGTGGAAACATACTGGACAATGCAGTTGCACAGCAATTGTTCCTGCAGCAATTTGCTACTGTTCCTGTAAAAAAAATATTGGTACATGGTGGTGGAAAAATTGCAACAACCATCGGGAAACAAATGGGGTTAATCTCTAATTATATTAACGGAAGGCGCATTACCGACGAGGCAACCATTGACCTTGTAACTATGGTCTATGGCGGATTGATCAATAAAAAATTGGTGGCAGCATTGCAGGCATTGAATTGTAATGCAATTGGTTTACCAGGAGCAGATGCTAATATTCTTCCGGCAGGCAAAAGGCCCGTTGCTGAAATTGATTATGGTTTTGTAGGAGATATTGATAATAAAAAAATAGGGACAAGCAATGTATTAATTTTTTTAAATAACGGAATGGTGCCTGTTGTTGCACCACTTACACATGATGGGGAAGGACAATTATTGAATACCAATGCTGATACCATTGCTTCTGCACTGGCTGTAGCGTTGTCAAAGCAGTATGATGTAAGACTAATTTATTGTTTTGAGAAGAAAGGAGTTTTGGAAAATATCACTGATGAAACTTCTGTCATCTCTCTCATAAATAAAGAAACATATCAGCATTTGCTGCAGGATAAGAAATTGGCAGACGGGATACTCCCAAAAATAGAAAATGCTTTTGCAGCAATTAATAGCGGGGTTAACGAGGTTTTGATTGGCGATGCAAATGATCTTTTGCAAAATATATCTGAAAACACAATTGGTACATTAATAAAACTGTGACAGAAAATAAACCATACCAGGATGCTGTTGAGCTATTAAAAAAGTTGATAGCTACTCCTTCTTTCAGTAAGGAAGAAGATAAGACTGCTGATATTATTGAACAGTTTTTCAGCGAAAAAAATATTCCATCAAACCGCTTGTTAAATAATGTTTGGTGTGTAAATAAATATTTTGATGAAACAAAACCGACAATCTTACTTAATTCACATCACGATACGGTAAAGCCAAATCCACAATACACAAGGAACCCTTTTGAAGCGATTATTGAAGATGGAAAACTATTTGGTTTGGGTAGCAATGATGCAGGAGGATGCCTGGTAAGTTTGATAGCAGCATTTTGCCATTTTTATGAAATGGAAAATCCGAAATATAATGTTGTTCTTGCTGCGACTGCAGAAGAAGAGATCAGTGGTTCTGACGGGATAGAAAAATTACTGGCATCAACAGAATCCAGTTCCCCCTTCAGGGGGTTAGGGGGTTTTTACTTTGCCATTGTTGGCGAGCCAACGCTCACCAATCTAGCCATTGCTGAAAAAGGCTTACTGGTACTGGATTGTACATCAACTGGTAAAGCGGGCCATGCAGCCAGGGAAGAAGGAGAAAATGCAATTTATAAAGTCCTGCAGGACATTAACTGGTTTCAAACTTATCAGTTCTCAAAAATATCAGAAACTTTAGGCTCAATAAAAATGTCGGTAACATCCATTAACACAGAGAACAAAGCACACAATGTTGTACCTGCTGTTTGCAGTTTTATTGTTGATATCAGGGTTACAGATGCATATACCCACGAGGAAATTTTGGAAACAGTTAAACAACATATTCAATCAGCAATAAAACCCAGAAGCATGCGCTTGCGTTCTTCAAAAATCAACAAAGATCATCCGGTTGTTTTGGCAGGGTTGGCATTGGGTAAACA
>JANMWP010000125.1:0-2803 GCA_031394065.1 Chitinophagaceae bacterium | reverse complement strand
AGATACACTAACTGTAACTGATTCTTACTGTAGCCTCATTGTTTGGAACGATGAGGTAAATACCTTTGAATGGGTGATTGAAACACTGATTGAAATTTGCGGACATACCACCGAACAGGCAGAGCAATGTGCTGTCATTATTGATTCCAAAGGCAAATATGCCGTTAAACAAGGCAGCTACGAAATTCTTAAACCCCAGTGTGATGCCATTACAGAAAGAGGTATCAATGCTACTGTTGAAGTGATTGCTAATTAATCTCCCATGTTTCTGCTAACAAAAGATTTATTTTTTCCGCCGTTGGACATGGCTGATGAAGATGGCTTACTGGCAATTGGCGGAGACTTAAACCCCGAACGTTTATTGCTTGCCTACCGCAACGGAATTTTTCCCTGGTTTAATGAAGATGAACCCATTTGCTGGTGGAGCCCAAATCCAAGGTTTGTTTTATATCCGGATGAACTAAAAGTAAGCAACAGTATGAAAACGGTATTACAAAATGGCAAATTCCGTTTTACGGTTAACAGGGCATTTTCAAACGTAATACAAAACTGCAAAACAGTTTCCCGGCATGGTCAGGAAGGCACCTGGATATCGCCTGCCATGCAAAAGGCCTACACCACTTTACATGAACTCGGTTATGCACACAGTGCCGAAACCTGGCAGGATGGTAAATTGGTTGGTGGTTTATATGGCATCAGATTGGGCAATCTTTTTTTTGGCGAAAGTATGTTCAGTTTAAAACCCAATGCCAGCAAGTTTGCCTTTATCAATTATATAAAACAATTGCAGCATGAAAATGTACAATTGATAGACTGCCAGCTGCATACTCCTCACCTGGAGAGCTTGGGAGCAAGAATGATACCAAGGGAACTTTTTGCAGAAATTCTTGCTTCAAATACAGGTACATAAATTGTTGAAAGGGTTGCCAACCTTTTAAAAGTATTTTAAATAAGTAACCCAGTTATAAAGGTTGGCAACCCTGACTGATACCGGGCAATAAATTCCTTATTTTTGCCTATATTTTTAAAACCTGAACTATGCTATTTGAGTTTACAGAAGAACAGTTAATGATAAAACAGGCTGCAAAGGATTTTGCAGTAAATGAATGTCTGCCGGGCGTTATTGAAAGAGATGAATTACAAAAATTTCCAAAAGAACAGATTGAAAAATTAGCTGACCTGGGTTTTATGGGCATGATGGTAAAACCTGAATATGGCGGCAGCGGAATGGATACGGTGAGTTATGTTTTGGCTATGGAAGAGATCAGTAAGGTTGATGCCAGCGTAAGTGTTTGTGTAAGTGTAAACAACAGCCTGGTTTGTTATGGCCTGCAGGAATATGCTACCGAAGAACAAAAACAAAAATATTTACACCCGCTTGCACAGGGAAAGAAAGATGGCGAATTATATATTGGTGCCTTTTTATTGAGTGAACCAGAAGCGGGCAGTGACGCCACTTCGCAAAGAACTACTGCAGAAGATAAAGGCGATTATTATTTATTGAACGGTACCAAAAACTGGATAACCAATGGCAACAGTGCCAGTGTGTACCTGGTAATTGCACAAACAGATGTAAGCAAAGGAAGCCGGGGTATTAATGCATTTATAGTAGAAAAAAGTTGGACCGGTGTAGAAGTAGGTGCTAAAGAAAATAAGCTGGGCATAAGAGGTAGTGATACGCACAGTATTTTATTTACGGATGTTAAAGTGCCTAAAGAAAACCTGATTGGTAAAGATGGATTTGGTTTTACGTTTGCTATGAAAACATTGGCCGGCGGAAGAATCGGCATTGCCTCACAGGCATTGGGTATTGCAAGTGGTGCTTACGAACTTTCTTTGGCATACAGTAAACAACGTAAAGCATTTGGCACTGAGATTATGAATCACCAGATCATTCAGTTTAAACTGGCCGATATGGCAACAAGAATTGAAGCAGCAAGATTACTTTGTTTAAAAGCAGCATGGGAAAAAGATAATAAAATTGACTACACATTAAGCAGCAGCATGGCAAAAGTTTTTGCCAGCGAAACTGCCATGTGGACGGCAACTGAAGCCGTGCAGATACATGGTGGCTATGGTTTTGTAAAAGAATACCATGTAGAACGGATGATGAGAGATGCAAAAATTACACAGATATATGAGGGCACAAGTGAAGTGCAAAGGATTGTGATAAGCAGGACGATATTGAAGTAGAAGCCCCTCCTATCCTCCCCGGTGGGGAGGGAAATGGAGAAGATGGGAGCGAATATCTACAGATAAATGATTTGCACATTTCTTCTTTGCTGCTTTGCGATAACTTTGCCTCTTTGCGTGAAAACTATGAGCATTAACACAAAAAAATACCAAGAAATTTTAACCGAACTAAATGGCAAAGCCATATTGGTTGCAGTTTCTAAAACCAAGCCTGCAGAAGATATAATTGAACTATACAACCTTGGCCAACGTGATTTTGGAGAGAATTATGTGCAGGAACTGGTTGGTAAATACGAACAACTCCCTAATGATATCCGCTGGCATTATATTGGCCACCTGCAAAGCAATAAAGTAAAATTCATTGCACCATTCATTCATCTAATACATGGAGTGGATAGTTTGAGTTTACTGAAAGAAATAAATAAACAGGCTTTAAAAAATAAACGCATCATTGATTGCCTTTTGCAGATATACATCGCCAAAGAAGAAACAAAATTCGGGCTCAACAGTGATGAACTGGATGCAATCTTAAAAAATGGGCTCTCTGAATTAAAAAATATACGCATCGCCGGACTGATGGGCATGGCTTCCTTCTCAACCAATATGGATC